>DASWMR010000381.1:0-2607 GCA_036399635.1 Actinoplanes sp.
GCTCGACCCTGCTGCTGGTCGTCTACGCGGCCTTCTGGCAGGTGCTGGTCCAGGTGCTCTACGGCGTGGCCGACGTCGATCCGGTCGCCGCGGAGACGGCGCGCAGCTTCCGGTTCAGCACCTGGCGGCGGATCCGGCACCTGCTGTGGCCGACCGCCCTGCCGTACGTCTTCACCGGTGTCCGGCTGGCCGCCTCGGTCGCCCTGGTCCTGGCGATCACCGCGGAGTTGGTGATCGGCACGCCCGGCCTCGGCAAGCAGATCGCGGTCGCGCAGACCTCCGGCGCGGTGCCCACCATGTATGCCCTGATCGCGGTGACCGGCCTGCTCGGCGTCGCGATCAACCTGGCCGCCCGGGCGGTCGAGCGCCGGTCGCTGGCGTGGCATCAGTCGGTCCGCGGCGAGATCCCCGCATGATCAAAGTCAGACGGCTGGCGTACGGCGTGGGCCTGCCGATTGTGTTGTTCGCCGGCTGGTTCCTGGTCAGCGAGGGCAGCGCGAACTTCTACGCTCCCCCGCTGCGGCAGATCCTGCGGGCGTTCGCCGACACCTGGACGCCCGCCCGGCTGCGCGCCGACGTGCTGCCCAGCCTGCTGCGGCTCCTCGCCGGGTACGCGCTCGCCGTCCTCGCCGGCGTGACGATCGGCCTGGCCATCGGCCTGAACGGCCGGCTGCGCGCCACCGTCGAACCGGTCCTGGAGTTCTTCCGGGCCATCCCGCCGCCGGTCCTGGTACCGGTGATCATGCTGTTCGCCGGAATCGGCAACGGCATGAAGGTCATCGTCATCGTGTTCGGCTGCGTCTGGCCGATCCTGCTGAACACCGTCGAGGGAGTACGGGCGATCGACGGCGTACAGATCGACACCGCCCGGGCGTACCGGATCACCGGTCCCGCCCGGCTCCGGCGGGTGATCCTCCCGTCGGCCTCGCCGCAGATCTGCGCGGGGCTGCGGCAGGCGCTGTCGATCGCGATCATCCTGATGGTGATCAGCGAGATGTTCGCCGCGAGCAACGGCCTCGGCTTCACCATCGTGCAGTTCCAGCGCAGCTTCGCGATCCCGGAGATGTGGAGTGGGATCATCCTGCTCGGCCTGCTCGGCTTCGGGCTGTCGCTGCTGTTCCGGCTCGCCGAGCGGCGAGCACTCCGCTGGTACGACGGTCTGCGCGACGCGCAGCGCCGATCCTGAAGACAGCACATTCTGAGAGGTTTTGGGCACGATGCTCGAGGTGCGGGGACTCCGCAAGGTCTACCGGTCCGGCGGCCGGGACACCGAGGCGCTGCGCGATCTGACCTTCACGGTGGACGCCGGCGACCTGGTCTGCCTGGTGGGGCCGTCCGGCTGCGGCAAGACCACACTGCTGCGCTGCCTCGCCGGCCTGCTGGAGCCGACCGCGGGCGCGGTGCGCATCGACGGGCGCGAGGTCTCCGGCCCGCCGCCGGGTCTGGCGATGGTCTTCCAGGAGTACGGCCGCAGCCTGTTCCCGTGGATGTCGGTGCGCGACAACGTGGAGTTGCCGCTCAAGCAGAAGCGCATTCCGAAGGCGCGCCGAAAGGTGCTGGTCGGCGGCGCGCTCGAGGCGGTCGGCCTGGCCGGCAGCGAGTCGTCCTATCCCTGGCAGCTCTCCGGCGGGATGCAGCAGCGGGTCGCGATCGCCCGGGCGGTCGCCTACGAGCCGGCCACGCTGCTGATGGACGAGCCGTTCGCGGCGGTCGACGCGCAGACCCGGGCCGACCTGGAGGATCTGGTACGGGCGCTGTGGCGGCGCCTCAAGGTGACCGTCCTGTTCGTCACCCACGACATCGACGAGGCGGTCTACCTCGGCCGGCGGGTCATCATGCTGTCCGCCGCACCGACCGTCGTCCAGGACGAGCTGGTCATCGACCTGCCGGCCGAACGCGACCAGCTGAACACCCGGGCCGACCCCCGCTTCACGGCCCTGCGCACCCACGTCTACCAGCAGATCCAGGCCGCGAAACGGGGCCGGCCCAGCACCGAGCCGGCTCGCTGAGCGGCCCGGCTCCACTGCGGAACGTCGTTGCGGCCGGGTCGCCGCACTGCGCACGTTGTCGCCCTGTGGTAGCACCGTCGTGGTGCCGGGCACCCCGATGTGCGAAGCTGCCCGCTACATCTGACGTTCTTATCTTGCCCGGAGGCCCGATATGGCACCGTATCTCTATCTTGTTGGCGGGGTGGTGATCGGCCTGGTGGCCGGCTGGCTACTGCGGGGAAGCCGCAACGGCGCGAAGCAGTCCGCCGAGACCACCGCACCGGCCGCCAAGCCCACACCTCGGCACGCCGCGAAGCCGGCCACCACCAAGCCCGCCGTGACCCCGGTCACACAGGACGGTAAGCCGCCGGTCACCGCCGCGGAGCCGGCCGCCGACGCTGGGGAGCCGGTCACCGCAGCGCCTGCGCCCGCCATTAGCCCGGCGCCCACCCGAAAGCCCGTCGGTGAGCCCATCGCGAAGCCGCAGCCCGTTGCCGTGATCGAGACCGAGGCGGTCGACGTGCACGGCTCTGTCAACGGCTCCGAGCCGACGACCGCACCCGTTCCCCCGCCGGTGTCCATTCCGGACAGCGCGCCGGCCGCGCCGGCCGCGCCGGCC
>DASWMR010000382.1:0-3924 GCA_036399635.1 Actinoplanes sp.
CGACGTCCTGGGCGAGGAGTTCGGCGACGGCGGCGGCGATCCCTGGCGCGAACTGGTTGGCGAGGTAGCCGGTGCGCGCGTAGATAGTGGCCACCGGGTCCCGCTTCGCGAACGCGTTGAGCTCGTCGCGGATGATGGAGCGCGTCTGCGCTTCGGTCAGGGCCACGAGGTCCTCCAGATGCCAGGAAGCCGTACTGGCTTCGAGTGACGTGGTGTATGAGGCAGAGAAGTGCGCGTGCTCGGTGTGCGGGTTGGAACCGGTGTAGGTCTGCTGCACCCAGCCCGAACTCGCCGACCAGATCCGCCGGTTGTAGATGATGTAGCGCAGCCGCTTCTCGGCGCCGGAGCGGCACCGGGCGAGCAGGAACTGCACGACGCGTTCCATCGTCAGGCCGGTACGACGCAGGTTCACGTCGACGTCGATCGCGTGCACCTCGTTGACCGAATCGGCGTCGTGGATCGGCACGGTGCCGGTCTCGTCCGGGTTGTGGTCCGACGACGAGGCCTGGTGCGCGGCGTCACCGATCGAGCCGTCGGACGCTTTATCCCGGGACGGGGCGATCTCGTTGAACTCGGTGCGCAGCCGCACGAGGCAGGGCACCAGAACCCAGCTCGCCATGTGACCTCCCAGATATCGCGTGCCGACGATGTCCTTCTATGCCCAGAAACCGGGACATCACTCGTTTCCGGGCAGGTTGAGAGAGAAGTCGCTCAATATGACCGATCACATGGTCGCGGCGCAGAACCCACCGCCGTGTCGGCAGTCACGGCATAATCACAGCGGGCCAGGACATTCCCTCTAATGCAGTCGGCGGACGGAACGGGAGCGGCATGGCGCGGCATCGGGTGGTAGTGATCGGGGCCGGCTTCGGCGGGCTCTTCGCGATCAAGGCGCTGCGTAAGGCGCCGGTCGACATCACGCTCATCAACGGCACGGCGTACCACCTGTTCCAGCCGCTGCTCTACCAGGTGGCGACCGGCATCCTCTCCGAGGGCGAGATCGCCCCGCCGATCCGTGAGGTGCTCAAGCGCCAGGACAACGTCGACGTACGCCTCGGCTGGGCAGAGAAGGTCGACGTCGAGGCGAAGACCGTGTCGGTGTCCGGGCCGGGCATCGACTACACCGTCGAGTACGACACGCTGATCGTCGCGGCCGGCGCCTCGCAGTCGTACTTCGGGAACAACCACTTCGCCGACCACGCGCCGGGCATGAAGAACATCGACGACGCGCTCGAGCTGCGCTCCCGGATCTTCGGCGCGTTCGAGATCGCCGACCTGCACACCGACCCGGAGACGATCGAGCGGTGGCTCACCTTCGTGGTGGTCGGCGCCGGGCCGACCGGCACCGAGATGGCCGGCCAGATCGCCGAGCTGGCGCACCGCACGCTGCCGGGGCAGTACCGGCACATCGACCCCAGCAAGGCCCGGATCATCCTGGTCGACGCGCTCGGCTCGGTGCTGAACACCTTCGGCAACCACCTCTCCACCCGGGCGCTGCGCCAGTTGCACCTGCTCGGCGTCGAGGTTGAGCTGAACACCAAGGTGGTCGGGATGGACGCGACCGGCATCGAGGTCGAGTCGGAGCGCGGCCACCAGCGCATCCCGTCGATGACCAAGGTCTGGGCGGCCGGCGTCGCGGCGCCGCCGCTGGCCCGCAAGCTCGCCGAGGCGGCCGGGGCCAAGGCCGACCGGGCCGGCCGGATCTTCGTGCAGCCCGACCTGACCGTGCCGGGCCACCCGGAGATCTTCGTGCTCGGCGACATGATGAACCTGAACGACGAGCACGGCGAACCGCTGCCGGGCGTCGCCCAGGTGGCGATCCAGGGCGGTCGGTACGCGGCCGGGCAGATCCGCAACCGCCTCGCGGGCAAGCCGGCCGGCAAGCCGTTCCGCTACTTCGACAAGGGCAGCCTCGCCACCATCTCCCGGTTCTCCGCGGTGGCCAGCATCGGCAAGCTGCGCCTTTCCGGCTTCTCCGCCTGGGTGATCTGGGTCGCGGTCCACCTGCTCTACCTGGTCGGCTTCAAAAACCGGGTGACCGCGGTGCTGCACTGGGCGGTCAGCTTCCTCGGCCGCGGCCGCTCCGAGCGGGTGTCAACCGTGCAGCAGGCGTTCGCTCGCCGAGCCCTCGACGAGTACGGCGACCCGTTCGAGCGGGTCCGCGCCGAGGAGGCCGAGCACGCCGGCTCCTGAGCGCCGCATACTGTGGGCGGCATGAGCGAGCGGATCACCAACTGGGCGGGCAACATCGTCTTCGGCGCCCGGCGGCTGCACCGGCCGGGCACCGTCGACGAGGTGCGTGCGCTGGTCGCGGCCGGTGGCCCGATCCGGGTGCTGGGCAGCGGCCACTCGTTCAACCGGATGGCCGACACCGATGGCGATCTGATCACACTGGCCGACCTGCCGCGCACCGTGGAGATCAACGCCGAGCGCACCGCGGTCCGCGTCGACGGCGGCATCCGCTACGGCGACCTGGCCGCGGCCCTGCAGGCCGACGGGCTGGCGCTGCACAACATGGCCTCGCTCCCGCACATCTCGGTGGCCGGCGCGGTCGCCACCGCCACGCACGGCTCCGGGCAGGGCAACGCCAACCTGGCGACCGCGATCGCGGCGATCGAGTTCGTCGACGGCTCCGGCGAGCTGGTCACCCTGGCCCGCGGCGACGACACGTTCGCCGGGGCAGTGGTCGGGCTCGGCGCCCTCGGCGTGGTCACCGCGCTCACCCTCGACGTGCAGCCCACCTTCGACCTGCGGCAGTACGTCTACGACGACGTGCCCCGCGCGGCGCTCGACGCGCACCTGCTGGAGATGCTCGGCGACGGCTACAGCGTCAGCCTCTTCACCGACTGGACGACCACCGGCATCAACCACGCCTGGCTCAAGCGCAGCGAGCCGATGAGCGGCAGCTGGTTCGGCGGGCGACCGGCCACCACGCCACGCCACCCGGTGCCCGGCATGCCCGCGGTCAACAGCACCGAGCAGGGCGGGGTGCCCGGCCCGTGGCACGCCCGGCTGCCGCATTTCCGGATGGAGTTCACCCCGAGCAGCGGCCAGGAGCTCCAGTCGGAGTACCACGTCGCCCGCGAGCGGGGGCTCGAGGCCATCGACGCGGTCGCCGCTATCCGCGAGCAGGTCGCCGCGGTGCTGCAGGTCTGCGAGATCCGCACGATCGCCGCCGACGGGCTGTGGCTGAGCCCGAACTACCACCGGGACAGCATCGCGCTGCACTTCACCTGGATCGCCGACACCGCCGCCGTCCTGCCGGTGGTCGCCGCCCTGCAGGAGCAGCTGGCCCCGCTGGACGCCCGCGCGCACTGGGGCAAGGTCTTCACGACCGCCCCCGCGGTGCTGCACAGGCAGTACGAGCGCTTCGCCGATTTCCAGCGCCTGGTGCGCCGGCACGACCCGGCCGGAACGTTCCGGAATCCCTGGCTCGACGCGATCCTGGCGGGCTGATGCGCGATCCTGGCGGGCTGATTGAGGGCCCGCTCGCCTTAATAAATTCTTAGGACTTAATCCGCCAGTGGGACCGCTCGCGTATGGAGAACCAGAGCAACCCAGTTTCCCAGCACATCATTTCCCTTGGCGGAGGGCTCGGTTCCAATGTACAGATCCCGGTACAACAAGTCTCGTACGAATACGCGCCGCTGGCAGATCGGCGCGGTCGCGGGTGTCGCGGTGGTCGTCGTTGGTGTCGGCCTCGGGGTCGCCTCCGCCGCGGAGGCCGTTCCGTCGATCAACTGTCCGCAGCTGAGCCTGACCGCGGCGGTGCCCTCGCAGGCGCAGGCCGAGGTGCAGCGCAACCTGGAGCTGCTGAACACGCAGATCGCCGAGGCCAACAACCGGCTGAAGACGTCGGTGGGCCAGGGCGGGCCGAACTTCATCCAGAACGCCATCCTCGGGCCGCTGCAGGACAAGCGGTTC
>DASWMR010000383.1:0-3967 GCA_036399635.1 Actinoplanes sp.
CCTGGGCGTGGCCAGCTACCCGAACCACTACCTCGTCGTGCGCGACGGCGGCGTGCACCTCGACCGGGTCCCCCCGGCCGCGGCGACCCCATTCACCGTGGTGCCCGCCAGATAACGGCCCGTGGTGCCTATAGGTGAGCAGAGCAAGGCGGTCCGCGCCGGCGGTGGTGAGACGGCGGCATTTTGCGGGTCCCGCCGGAGGGTGACGCTCGCCGCACGTCGGCCCAACTCGTTCCGGCGGAAACGGCCGCGGGCTTAGAGTCGCGACGACATGAAGCCCGCCCGATGACCGAGCCGCCGCCCGCGGCCACCCGACGGTTCGCCGCGCTGCGCAACCCCGACGCCCGGCCGTACCTGTTCGGCGCGGGCCTCGGGATGATGGCCGACAACATCGAGCACGTGATCACGTACTGGGTCCTGTGGGAGCGGTTCCACTCCCCCACGCTGGCCGGCTTCCAGGTGATCAGCCACTGGGTGCCGTTCCTGTTCCTCTCGGTCTACTTCGGGTCGCTTGCCGACCGGTTCGACTGCCGCCGCGTCATCCAGGCCGCGCAGGCGCTGTTCATGCTGGTGTCGGTGGCCTGGGGAGTGCTGTTCCTGACCGACCGCCTGCAGGTGTGGCACGCGTGCGTGCTGCTGGTGCTGCACGGCATGGCCGGCGCGCTCTGGGGTCCCGCCGAACAGCTCATGCTGCACGACTTCGTCGGCGACGAGGAACTGCCCAGCGCCGTACGCCTGAACGCCACGTTCCGCAGCCTCGGCGTGCTCTTCGGACCGGTGATCGGCTCCGCCCTGCTGCTCGGGCTCGGCCCCACCTGGGGCATCTTCGCCAACGTGGCCTTCTACCTGCCGATGACGCTGTTGATGGTCCGCACCCGCTTCACCGGCCACACCCGGTCGGATCCGTCCGCCGACGACGACGCCGCCGCCCCGGCCGGGCCGACGCAGCGGGTGGGCATCCGCGACTCGCTGCGGGTGCTGCGCGAGGTGCGGGCCGAACACACCCTGGTGAGCATGATCATGCTGGCCGGCCTGGGCTCGTTCTTCGTCGGCGCCTCGCTCCAGTCGGCGATGCCGATCTTCGCGCAGGATCTGGGTGCCGGGAGCGCCGGAACGGCGTACGGAATCCTGCTCTTCGCCAATGGCGCGGGCGGCGTGCTCGGCGGCATCCTCTTCGAGGCGACCGGCTGGCTCCCGGCCCGGGTGAGCGTGGCCGTGCTCAGCACGTTTGGCTACGGGCTGAGCACGCTGTTCTTCGCGATCAGCCCCGGCTACCTGCTGGCCGTGGTCCTGCTGGTGATCGGCGGCGTGGCCAGCCTAGCCTCGATGTCGATCGGCCAGACCCTGGTGCAGTTGCTGGCCCGGCCCGCCGACCGGGGCCGGGTGATCGGCGTCTACAACATGTCGGCGAACGGCCTCCGCTTCGGCAGCGGCATCACCGTGGGCCTGGCCGGCGACCTCATCGGGGTGCACCGCTCGCTGGCCATCAGCGCCGCGGCCCTCTGCCTCGGAACCGTCGCGGCTGGCCGGTTCGCCCGGCGCGGCCGCACCCCCAGGCCCGATCCATCCACTCCGGACACCCCGGATCGCTGACCTACCGACCCGGGCCCCGGCCTCGTCCGAAGCCGCCCTCGGGCGCCTGCCCGGCCGTCACCGTCGCGATCTTCTGGGCGGATCCGAGCTGCCCCGCCGCGGCCAGCCCGCCGGTGCGGGTGCCGGAGGCGGTGCCGCCCGCGTGGACCGAGTACTGCGCACCCTTGCTGATCTTGGCGGACGAGTAGACCAGGTTCCGCACCTCCTTGCCGGTGACGAAGGTGGCGACCACCTTGCCGGCGCCGTCCACCACGTGCAGCGTGGTGCCGGCCGGGACGGCCGAGTCGAGGGTGGCCGAGAGCCAGCCCTGCGCCGAGTCGGCGCCGGGGGCGACCACCATGCCGGCGCTGCCGGCCGCGGCCAGCGTGCCACCGCTGATGGTGAAGCTGCCGTTGACGTCGAGCGCGCCGTTGAACTGCTCGGTGGGGCCGTTGACCACGACGGTGCCGCCGGTGATCGTGGCGACGCCGTTGGAGTCGAGCCCGTCCCCGCCGGCGTCGATGACCAGCGTGCCGCCGGAGACCGTGGCGTCAAAGTCGCCGACGCTCTCACCGCCGCCGCCACCGCCGCCGGTCGAGGCGTCACCGCCGGCCGCGTTCAGCCCGTCGTCGCTGGACTTCACCGACGTGCCGCCACCGGCGACCGCGATGTGCGCCGCCTCGATGCCCTCCACCGACGCGGTGACCTGCACCGTCCCGGCGTCGATCCGCAGCCCGTCCTCGGCGTGCACCCCGTCGTCCCCGCTCGCCGCGGTCAGCTTCGCCCCGCCGAGCCGGACCGACCCGTCGCTGTGCACCGCGTCGTCCGACGAGTCCACCGTCGCGGTGCCGCCCTCCAGCACGGTCATGACGCCAGACTTGAGGCCCTTCGCGGAGACGTCGGCGCGGGGAGCGGTCGCGTGCCCGCCGCCCGAGGTCACCGTGAGCGCGCCGCCGGTCAGCACCAGATCGGTCGCCGCGTCCGCGCCGTCGCCGCCGCCGGTGACGCCGACCGTGCCGCCGGACATCGCGATGTAGCCGGCCTGGGAGTCGTCCTCGTTGTCCGCCTTCAGGCCGTCGCCACCGGCCGTCACCTTCATGGTGCCGCCCCGCACGACCAGGTAGTCCTTGCCGCGGATGCCGTCGTCCGCGGCCGAGACGGTGATCGTGCCGGACTAGATCAGCAGGCCGTCCGTCGAGGCGATGCCGTCGTTGCCGGCGCCGGTGACGGTGAGCTCGCCGGCACCGGTGAGGGTCAGGTCGCCGGCGCTGAACAGGGCCGCGTTCACGTCCGCGCCCTCGGCGTACGAGGAGGCGTCGGCCAGGGTGTTGGTGCTGTCCGCGGCGAGGGCCACAACGAGCACGCCGACCTCGGTGGCGGCGATGGCGGCCGTACCGGAGCTGGTGATCTGCACGCCGTCGAGAATCAGCGCGACGGCGGCGTCCGGGGCGTTCACCACGATCTGCCCGTCGGTGAGGGCTCCGCCGAGCCGGTAGGTACCCGCCCTGGTGATGGTCACCGTGGAGCCGTCGACCGTGACACCCTGGCCGGCCGTCGCGGACGCGGAGGCGCCGGAGAGCGTGACGGGCACCGCGTGGGACTCGTCGACGACGGTGGCAGCGTGCACGGCCTGGTCGGCGGCCAGCACCGCGGCGGCGCTCTGCCCGGCGTCGATCGTGTCGGCCGCGGGGGCGGCGGGATCCGTGGCCGCGGACCGGTCCGGACCGCCGCCGGAGCACCCGGCGAGACATGCGACGGCAAGAGCGGCGGCGGAGCGCCGGAAACGACTCATGATCGACCCTCCGGAGAAGCAGTGGCCCCACCAGTAACGCCTGTCCACCTGTCGGCCCGCTGTGTGCGACCTGTCCGGCCGGGGTGACTTGTCACTTCGCCGGGTTCGTCACTTCGCTGGGTCTGTCATTTCGCTGGGTCTGTCATTTCGCTGGGTCTGTCATTTCGCTGGGTGGGGAAGTCTCAGCCCTGCCGGGCCCGGGCCGAACAGAATGGGAGTGAGCGGGCAGTCCGACCGGGCGGGGCAGTGGCGACGGCACAGTGCGGCCCTGTACCGCGACCCGGTCCTGCGCGGCCTGCTGGCCCTGACCGTGCTGGCCGGCCTGCTCTTCGCCGTGCAGGCCGGGAACACCGCCGGGCAGCTGCGGGTCTTCTGGCTCCTCCAGCCGCCCACCGACCTGGTGCTGGCGATCTGTTCGTGGCGGCTGCACCGGATCGCGACCGGCGCGATCCGCCGGTTCTGGCTGGTGGCTGCCGGCGCCGGCAGCCTCTTCACGGTCGGCGACACCCACCAGTCGGCACTGGCGCTGCTCACCCCGGAGAAGGTCAGCACCAGCGGCGACGTCGTGCAGACCTCCTGCTTCGCCGTCGGTCTGGGTCTGAT
>DASWMR010000384.1:0-4138 GCA_036399635.1 Actinoplanes sp.
ACCGGCGCCGACAGCCATGAGGGTCTCCCGGTAGTCGCCCAGAGTCGGGCGGCGTGGGAGAGCCAGGACCGGCCGCCGTTCCAAGCCGGTGTGGACGCCGGCGCAGGCGTGGTGATGTCCGGCCACCTCGACGTCCAGGCGCTGGACAAGGGCGTGCCAGCCACCTTCTCCCACAAGATCATGACGGACGAGCTGCGTACCCGGCTGAAGTTCACCGGGGTGGCCGTGACCGACGCGCTGAATATGCCGCCGGCCCAGAAATGGCCGGCTGGCGAAGCCGCCGTCCGAGCGCTGAACGCCGGCAACGATCTGCTGCTCATGCCGCCGGACGTCACCGCCGCCCGGGACGGCATCCTGGCCGCGCTCAAAAACGGCAGCCTCAAGCGGCAACGCCTGGTCGAGGCGGTCACCCGGATCCTCACGCTGAAGTTCCGCACCGACACAGTGCCGCGCCCGAATGTGCACGGCATCGACTCCCCGGCCCACCAGGAGGCGGTCGCCGCGCTGGCCGCGGCCTCGATCACCGTCCTGCGCGGACGCTGCACAGGTCCTTTGGTGGCCGGCCCGGTAACGGTCACCGCGACCGCCGAGCGCGAGGTCGCGCGAGTCACTCTGGTCAAGGCGCTGCAGGCGGCCGGCGTCCAGGTGCAGGCGGCGGGCGGCTCGATCATTCACCTGGTCGGGTACACCGACCGGTCGGTCGAGCTGGATCAGAACGCCGCGGTAACCGTCGCGATGGACACCCCGCACCTGCTGGCGGCGTCCCGGTCGCCGACGCTGATCGCGACCTACTCATCGAGCAGGCTGTCCTTGACCGCCCTGGCCGCCGTGCTGGCCGGCAAGGCAAAGCCCGCGGGCCGCTCCCCCGTGGCAGTGACTGGCCTTCCCCGAACGGCCTGCTGACCACAGCCCAGCGCGCCGAATGAGCTGACAGAGTGCGGCTCCACCCGGACGATTTCCCACCAAGGGGCCGGGGCCCGAGCTGAGGCGGAGCTGACGCACGCGCCGAGCGGGGAGGCTCGGCGCGTGCGGGAAGGCTGTGCTCAGGGGCGGGTGAAGATCAGCGCTACGTTGTGGCCGCCGAAGCCGAAGGAATTGTTCATTGCTGCGTGGATTTCCAGCGGGCGGGGCTTGTGGGCTGCTACGTCCAGGTCTAGGCGCTCGTCTGGGTCGTCCAGGTTGATGGTGGGGGGAACCACGCTGTCCCGGATGGCCAGGATGACCGCGATCGACTCGAGCGCTCCGGCGGCGCCCAGCAGGTGGCCGGACATCGACTTGGTCGAGGTGATCACCGGGTGCGCGCCGACCGCGGTCTTGATTCCGATGATCTCGCCCATGTCGCCGACCGGCGTCGAGGTGGCGTGCGCGTTGACGTGGGCGATGTCGGCGCCGGTCAGGCCGGCGTCCTGGATCGCCTTGGTCATCGCGCGGATGCCGCCGCGGCACTCCGGGTCGGGCTGCACGATGTCGAAGCCGTCCGAGGTGATGCCCGCACCGGCCAGCCGCGCGTAGATGTGCGCGCCGCGGGCCCTGGCGTGTTCGGCCCGCTCCAGCACGATCGCGCCGGAGCCTTCGCCGAAGACGAAGCCGTCGCGGCCCTTGTCCCACGGGCGGGAGGCCTTCTCCGGCTCGTCGTTGCGCGTCGACATGGCTCGCATCGAGGCGAACCCGGCGAACGGGAGCGGGTGGATGACCGCCTCGGTGCCGCCGGCCAGGACCACGTCGGCCCGGCCGGAACGGATGATGTCGAGGCCGAGCGAGAGAGCCTCGGCGCCGGTCGCGCACGCACTGGCCATCGCATGCACGCCGGCCTTGGCGCCCAACTCGATGCCGACCCAGGCGGCCGGACCGTTCGGCATCAGCATCGGTACGGTGTGCGGGCTGACCCGCCGGGGGCCGTGCTCCTCCAGGATGTCGTCCTGGTTGAGCAGCGTGGTCGCGCCCCCTATTCCACTGCCGAGGCTGACCGCGAGGCGTTCCGGGTCGAGCCCGGAATCCGCCAGACCGGAGTCGGCCCAGGCCTGCTTCGCGGCGATCAGCGCGATGGCCTCGGAGCGGTCCAGGCGGCGCAGCTTGACCCGGTCGATGACCTGGTCCGGTTCGACGGCGAGCTGAGCGGCGATCCGCACCGTCAGCTGCTTGGCCCACTCCTGGGTGAGCGCACTCACCCCGGAGCGGCCGTTGAGCATGGCGTCCCAGGTGGACGCGACGTCCCCGCCCAGCGGGGTCGTCGCGCCGAGCCCGGTGACGACGACGTCTACATCGCTCATGTCAGTGGTTCGCCTCGATGTAGGTCACGGCGTCGCCGACGGTCTTCAGGTTCTGGACCTCGTTGTCCGGGATCTTGACGCCGAACTTCTCCTCGGCGGCCACCACGACCTCGACCATGGACAGCGAGTCGACGTCCAGGTCATCGGTGAAGGACTTCTCCTCGGCGACGTCGTCCGGGTTCACCCCGGCGACCTCCTCGAGGATCTCGGCGAGGCCAGAGGTGATCTCTTCGCGAGTTGCCATTTCTGGTGATTCCTTTCAGTGGTGTGGGGATCGCTTCGGAAGGTCAAACGCGTCAGGGACAGCGAACGACCTGGCCGGCGTAGGTGAGGCCGCCGCCGAATCCGAAGAGCAGGACCGGGGCGCCGGAGGGCACCTCGCGACGCTCGACGAGTTTCGACAGGGCCAGCGGCACACTCGCCGCCGAGGTGTTGCCGGATTCGACAAGGTCCTTCGCGATGACCACGTTCGGGCCGAGGCCCAGCCGCTTCACGATGCCGTCGATGATCCGCGTGTTGGCCTGGTGCGGTACGAAGGCGGCCAGCTCGGACGGCTGCACGCCGGCCCGGGTGCAGGCCTCCAGCGCGAACGGGGCGAGCGCGGTGGTTGCCCAGCGGAAGACGCTCTGACCCTCCTGCTGGATGTACGGCTGCCAGCCCTCGATCCGCAGGACGTCGCCCTTGTCCGGGGCGGAGCCCCAGAGCACCGGGCCGATGCCGGACTGCTCGCCGTCCGGCACGGCGCTGATCACCGCGGCGCCGGCACCGTCGCCGAAGAGCACGGCGGTGGTGCGGTCGGTCCAGTCGGTGACGTCGGAGAGCTTCTCCGCGCCGATCACGATCGCGTTGCGGGACGCGCCGGCCCGGATCGCATGGTCGGCCGTGCCGAGTGCGTAGGAGAAGCCGGAACAGGCGGTGTTCAGGTCGTACGCGGCCGGCGCGCTGATACCGAGGCGGGCCGCGACCCGGGTCGCGACGTTCGGGCAGCGGTCGATCGAGGAGCAGGTGGCGACCGTGACCAGGTCGATGTCGGCGGCCGACAGCCCGGAACCGGCAAGCGCCTTCTCCGCCGCGTACGTGGCCATGTCAGCCACCGACTCGGCGTCGGCGATGCGCCGTTCGGCGATGCCCACCCGGTCCTTGATCCACGCATCGTTCGTGTCGATCGTGCTGGCCAGGTCGTCGTTGGTGACAACGCGCGAGGGCTGGTAGTGGCCCATCGCGACGATGCGGGAACCCGCGGTCATCGTGTTGCTCCTTCGGTCGCGATCAACGGCTCAGCGGGGGCCGGTTGCGGGCTCGGCGTCGCGCCGTGCCGGGCGATCAGGTCGCGGGCGGCCGCCAGGTCGTCCGGCGTGTTCAGGGTGACGATCTCGGGTGCGCCGTCGCCCTTCAGTTCGCGTTTGAGCAAACCGGCGAGGGTGCCGGCCGGTGGCAGCTCGATGATGCCGGTGACGTTGAGGTCCTTCAGCGTCCGCATGCAGAGGTCCCAGCGCACCGGCGCGGTGACCTGGTGGACCAGTCGCTCGAGCACCTCCGCGCCGCGCTCGACGGATGTGCCGTCGAGGTTGGAGAGCAGGATGCCGCGGGGATCGGCCACGGTGATCTGGCCGGCGAGCGCGGCGAGCGCCGTCTCGGCCGGTGCCATGAACGGGGTGTGGAACGCGCCGGCCACCTGCAGCGCGATGATCCGGGCCTTGGCCGGCGGCTCGGCGGCGAGGGCGGCGAGTGCGTCCAGCGCGCCGGCCGCCACGATCTGACCGGCGCCGTTGCGGTTCGCCGGAAAGAGCCCGTGTGCCTCGATGCCGGCGAGAACCGCCTCGGCATCGCCGCCGAGTACGGCGCTCATGCCGGTTTGCTCCAGGGCG
>DASWMR010000385.1:0-7028 GCA_036399635.1 Actinoplanes sp.
TGTTGTAGACCTCCGCGACGCGCGGCGCGCGGAAGAACGCCTCGAACGACGACACCAGGTCGTGCGAGTGGATCGCGTCGCGCACTTGCTTACCCTTGTACCCGTAGATGTGGTACTGCCGCTGCTCCATCACGCAGCGCATCACGTACGCCAGGAAGCCGTGCAACTCCGCGGCGGAGTGCCCCGGCCCGGTCAGCGTGCCGCCGCGGAACACCGCGGTGGGCATGTCGAAGTACCGCCCGTACTCCTGCACCATCACGTCGGCGGCCACCTTGCCCACCCCGAATACCGAGTGCAGCGTCTGGTCGATCGACATCTCCTCGGTGATGCCGTCGTAGAAGTGGTGGTCGACCGGCAGCTCCCAGCGGGTCGCCTGCTCGATCAGCGGCAGCGAGTTGGGCCGGTCCCCGTAGACCTTGTTTGTCGAGGTGAAGATGAACGGGGCGGTGGCGCAGTGCTGCCGGACGGCCTCCAGCATGTTGAGCGTGCCGACCGCGTTGACGTCGAAGTCGGTGAACGGCTCGCGGGCGGCCCAGTCGTGGCTGGGCTGCGCCGCCGCGTGGATGATCAGGCCGACGTTGCGCCCCAATTTCGCGAACAGCGCCAACAGCCCGTCCCGGTCGCGAATGTCCAGGTCGTGATGGGTGTACCGGTCGCCGACCTCCTTCCGCAGCCGGTCCAGGTTCCACTTCGTGGAACCGTCGGCGCCGAAGAAGTAGCCGCGCATGTCATTGTCGATACCGACCACGTCCATGCCGAGGCCGGCGAAGTGCCGCACCGACTCGGACCCGATCAGGCCGGCCGATCCGGTGACCACGACCACACTGCTCATCTAGACCTCCGCGGAAGGTGGGGGCGGACGGACCGACGTTACAGGGTGTGTGCATCCCGCATCCGGTCAAGGGTGGCGGCGGGGAGGTTGGACGAGGGCCGTTTCGCACGCTTGGTCCTTGCCCGAAATGGGCACGACACACAATCGGCATATCCGATGGCAACATTCCATAGGCGGCTCCGCAGCGCTGCAGCCCGAATCCAGTCAGCTCGCGAGGGAACCAACTCGCTAGGACATAGGCGGTCTACATGACGGAGTCTCTCCCAGCCACGGCAGACCACACCGCCGCGGAGCAGGATCTCACCCTTGGGGTGGAAGAGGAACTGCACGTGGTGGACCTGGCCACCCGTGAGTTGGTCCCGCGCGCGCCCGAGGTGCTCGCCCAGCTCGACCCGGCGCACTTCTCCGCCGAGCTGCACCGCTCGGTGGTGGAGACGAACACCCCGGTGGCCGGCTCCCTGGACGGCCTGCGCGACGGAATCGTCTCCCGGCGGCGGACGGCGATCGGCGTCGCGGAGTCGCTCGGGCTGGGTCTGGTGGCGTCCGGCACCGTTCCGCTTGTCGACCTGGAGTCACTCCCCGTGACGCCCACGTCCCGCTACCGCCGCATGCTCGACGACTACCAACTGCTCGCTCGGGAACAGCTGATCTGTGGGGCGCAGGTGCACGTCGGCATCCCGGACCGGGACGAAGCGGTCGCGGTGACCCAGCGGGTGGCGGCCTCGCTGCCGGTGCTGCTCGCTCTCTCGACCAGTTCCCCGTTCTGGATGGGTGAGGACTCCGGCTATGCCAGCGTGCGTTCGCTGGTCTGGCTGCGCTGGCCGACGGCCGGCGACCCCGGCGAGCTCGAGTCGGCCGCCGACCACGACGAGCTGGTCGCCGAGCTGATCGCCTCGGGCACCATCACCGATCCCAAGATGGTCTATTTCGACGTACGCCCGTCGGCGCACGTGCCAACTGTCGAGTTGCGGGTCACCGACTCCAGCCCGGACGTGGACACCGTGGTGCTGCTCGCCGGCCTGTTCCGCGGCCTGGTGCTGCGCGCTCGGCAGGACTACCGGGCCGGCCGCCCGGCGACACGCAACAAGCCGCCACTGCACCGGGCGGCGATGTGGCGGGCGGCCCGCTCCGGCCTGGAGGGCGACCTGCTCGACCTGCCGCACTCGCCTCAGCCGGTGCCGGCCGCGCTGGCGGTCGAGCGGCTAGTCGGCGACCTGCGGCCGCAGCTAGAGGAGTTGGGCGACTGGGAACAGGTCTTCGACCTGTCGGTGCGCGCGCTCAGCCGGGGCAGCTCGGCGGCCCGCCAGCGCCGGGCGCTGGCCCGGCGCGGCCGGATCTCGGACGTGGTCGACCTCGTGGTGGCGGACACCCGGGGCGGCGCGACCGGCATCGGGCCGGAGGGCCAGACGGTTCCGGCCGGGCTCTTCCCGTACGCGACCCGCGGCGACGAGGCGTTCTGGGACGGCGAGGTCGCCGAGCAGTACTCGGGCATCCTGAACGTGCTGACCGCCCTCGGCTCGGCCGGGCTGCGCCGCCGTGAGGACGCCCGGGACGACGAACAACGCGCCCGCGGCATCACCTTCAGCGTGGCGGGCGAGGCGGCGACCCGGCTGTTCCCGTTCGACCTGGTGCCGCGGATCGTGCCGGCCGGCGACTGGGAGCGCCTGCGCGGCGGACTGGTCCAGCGGGTCCGCGCGCTGGACGCGTTCATCCGCGACGTCTACGGCGAGCGCGCCGCGGTGCGCGACGGGCTGATCCCCGAGTGGGTGATCGACGGCTCTCCGGAGCACCGGCCGAGCGGCGCGCTCGTCGCCCACGACGGGATCCGCACCCAGGTGGCCGGCGTCGACCTGGTCCGCGACTCGGACGGCGCGTGGTGCGTGCTGGAGGACAACCTGCGGGTGCCGTCCGGCATCGCGTACGCCATGCAGAACCGCCGCCTCACCGAGGCCGTACTGCCCGAGCTGCCCCGCCCGGCCGACCTGATCTCGGTGGAGAACACCCCGGCGCTGCTCCGGCAGGCGCTGATCGAGTCGGCCCGGCCGGCCGCCGGCGACAATCCGGCGGTGGTCGTGCTCAGCCAGGGCCCGGAGGACTCGGCCTGGTTCGAGCACCGGATGCTCGCCGAGGAGATGAACGTCCCGGTGGTGCGCAGCACCGAGCTGTTCGTCGAGAACGACCGCGTCTACCGGCTACGCGACGGCAAGCGCTACCGGGTCGACGTGATCTACCTGCGGATGGGCGAGGACAGCCTGGTGCACTCGCCCGGCGCGGACGGCATGCCGCTCGGCCCCAGCCTGGTCGGCGCGTTGCACTCGGACGCCGTGGTGCTGGCGAACGCGCTCGGCAACGGGATCGGCGACGACAAGGCGGTGTACGCCTACGTGCCGAAGCTGATCGAGTACTACCTGGGCGAGAAGCCGCTGCTGGCCGACGTGCCCACCTATCTGTGCGGCATCGCCGAGCAGCGCGCCGAGGTGCTCGACCGGCTGCACGAGCTGGTCTGCAAGCCGGTCGACGGCTACGGCGGCGACCGGATCGTGATCGGCCCGCACGCGTCCTCCGGTGAGCTCGCGGCGGTCCGCCGGCAGATCATCGCCGCGCCGCGCCGCTGGGTGGCCCAGGAGGTCGTGTCGCTCTCCACCCACCCGGTCTTCGACGGGCACCAGCTCGGGCCCCGCCACGTCGACCTGCGGGCGTTCGTCTTCACCGGCTCCCAGTCGGTGGTCGCACCGGCCGCGCTGACCCGGGTCGCCCCGGCCGGCAGCATGATCGTCAACTCGTCCCGGGGCGGCGGCTCGAAGGACACTTGGCTGCTCGGCTGAGAGATCTACGCTGCGAAATCTCGGCTGGGGCATCTCGGCTGGGGCATCTCGGCTAAGGGCGTTACGACGCCGATACATGATCGAAACCCACTTCAGGAAGGTTGAGACCAATGTGTGGAATCGCCGGCGAGCTCAGGTACGACGGGCAGGCGGCGGACGGCGAGGCTGTCCGCCGGATGTTGCCGTGCCTGCAGTCGCGCGGCCCGGACGGCGAGGGCTTCGTGCAGCGGGGTCCGGTCGCGCTGGGCCACCGGCGGCTGAAGATCATCGACTTGTCGGAGGCCGGTGGGCAGCCGATGACCGACGACCAGCTCGGCCTCACCCTGGTCTTCAACGGCTGCATCTACAACTACCAGCAGTTGCGTAACGAGCTGCAGGCGTACGGCTATAAGTTCTTCTCCACCTCGGACACCGAGGTGATCATCAAGGCCTACCACCGCTGGGGTGCCGACTGCGTGCAGCACTTCCTCGGCATGTTCGCCTTCGCGATCGTCGAGCACGACAGCGGCACCGTGATGCTGGCCCGCGACCGGCTCGGCATCAAGCCGCTCTACCTCGCCGAGAAGCCCGGTCGGGTGCGGTTCGCCTCCACCCTGCCGGCGCTGCTCGACGCCGGGGACCTGGACACCTCGATCGACAAGGTGGCGCTGCAGCACTACATGACGTTCCACTCGGTGGTCCCGGCGCCGCGGACGATCATCGCGGGCGTCCGGAAACTTCCCCCGGCGACGGTACGCATCATCCGCGCGGACGGGTCCGGCGAGGAGCGTGTCTACTGGGAGGCGTCGCTCACCCGGCACCTGTCGCTCTCCGCTGCCGAGTGGCCGGCCGCGCTGCACGAGAAGCTGCGGGTCGCCGTCGAGCGCCGAATGGTCGCCGACGTGCCGGTCGGTGTGCTGCTCTCCGGCGGCATCGACTCCAGCTACATCGTGGCGCTGTTGGCCGAGCACGGGCAGCGTGGGTTGACCACGTTCAGCATCGGGTTCGAGTCGGCGGGTGGCGAGAGCGGCGACGAGTTCGCCTACTCCGACATCGTGGCGAAGCAGTTCGACACCGTGCACCACCAGATCCGGATCGGCAAGGACCGGTTCCTGCCGGCGGTCGACCGGACAGTCGCGGCGATGAGCGAGCCGATGGTCAGCCACGACTGCATCGCGTTCAACCTGCTGAGTGAAGATGTCTCAAAGCACGTGAAGGTCGTACAATCCGGGCAGGGAGCGGACGAGATTCTCGCCGGCTACAGCTGGTATCCGCCGCTCGAGCACGTCTCGCGGGATCAAGCGGTCGACGCGTACGCCAGGGAGTTCTTCGACCGCCCGCACGCTCAGCTCGCCCGGCAGTTGAGCGCGGAATGGCTGCTCGACACCGACGTCAGCCGGGAGTTCGTGGCGGCGAGTTTCGCCCGTTCCGGAGCCACCACCGCGGTCGATGCGGCACTGCGGCTGGACTCCCAGGTGATGCTCGTCGACGATCCGGTGAAACGGGTCGACAACATGACTATGGCGTGGGGGCTGGAAGCTCGCGTACCGTTCCTCGATCACGAGCTCGTGGAGCTGGCGGCGGCCTGCCCGCCGGAGCTCAAGCTCGCGAACGGCGGCAAGGGAGTATTGAAAGAGGCGGCCCGCGGCGTCGTGCCCGACGAGGTGATCGACCGGACCAAGGGATATTTCCCGGTTCCCGGAATCCGGCACCTGGAAGGACCGATGCTCGACAAGGTGCGTGACGCGCTCGGCGCGTCCGCAGCGCGCGACCGCGGGCTCTTCCGGCAGGAGTACGTGGACTTCCTGCTGAACGACCCGAACGAACCCCGGACGACGCTCGGGGCGAACCAGCTGTGGCAGGTTGCACTGCTGGAGTTGTGGTTGCAGGACAAGGGGATCTAGCAAACCGAAGGGGGACCTGAATGACCGGTCAGTTCAACCGTGTCGACGTCACCGTACTGCCACTTGGCTGGACGAATCTTGATGCGGCCCCCTTGCATGACGAAGTCAGCGGCAGCTGGTCACCGGCGCTCTCGCCGGACGGCCGGCACGCCGCCTATGTGTCCGACCGCAGCGGCCGCCCGCAGGTGTGGGTCCAGCCGGTCGGCAGCGAGCTGGCCTTCCTGGTCGACACCGGCGAGGCGCCGGTCGGTGCCGTGCAGTGGTCCACCGGCGGTGGCTGGCTCGCCTGCCTGACCTCACCGGGCGGCGCGCCCCGGCACGAGATCTGGCTGGTCCGGCCGGACGGCTCCGAGCTGCACCAGGTGGCCGGCTTAGGGGCGGACACCGCCGACAACATGCGCTGGCTGCCCGGCCGGTCGCTGCTCGCACTCACCGAGAACCTGACCACCGCCCTGCTGGTCGACCCGGTCGCCGGCTCCCGCACGGTGCTCGGCAGCGGCGAGCTCATCTCGCTGCTCGACGTCAACCCGAGCCGGGACAGCGCGCTGCTGCGGATCGGGCCGCGCGGCAGCCGGCACATCGTGGTCCGCAACCTGCTGACCGGCGTCGACGAGTTCGTCACCGTCGGCGAGCAGGCGGTCTTCGGCCCGGACGGAACCACCGTCTACGCCCGCTCGGAGAGCGGCGAGTTCCCGGTGCTGATCCGGGTCGCCAAGGGGTCAGCAGAGATTCTCGCCTGGGCCGACGACGCTGAGGTCGAGTCGTTCACGCTGACGGCCGACGGCCGCACCGCCGCGGTGCTGTGGAACGTGCGCGGCGGCGAGTCCGAGGTCTCTTTGATCGACCTCGACACCGGCCGGTCCCGTCCGCTACCGCTGCCGGGCAGCGTGGTGACCGGGCTGGTGTGGAGCTTCCGCGGCCAGACGCTGGCGTTCACCGCCGAAGGCCCGGGTCAGCCGCACGGGGTCTGGGTGTCCGACGACGACGGGTTGCGGGCGGTCTCCGCCGACCCGGCCGCGGCCAACGCGGTCCGGCCCACGCTGCAGACGTTCCCGGCGCACGACGGGCTCACCCTGACCGGCTGGCTGTTTCAGCCACGCACCCCCGGCCCGCACCCCACGGTGCTCTGGTTCCACGGCGGCCCCGAGGCGCAGGAGCGACCCGGCCACGGCCCGCTGTTCCAGTCACTGGTGGACCGCGGCATCGCGGTCTTCGCGCCGAACGTCCGCGGGTCGTCCGGTTTCGGCCGCAGCTTCGTCAACGCCGACAACGGCGCCCTGCGCTACGCGGCGATCGAGGACGTACGCTCGTGCGTCACGCACCTGGTGGCCACCGGCGCCGCCGTACAAGGCCGGATCGGCTGCATGGGCCGCTCGTACGGCGGCTACCTGACGCTCGCCGCGCTGACCACGTTCCCCGACCTGTTCGCGGTCGGGATCGACGTCTGCGGCATGTCCAACTTCGCCACCTTCTACGAGCACACCGAGC
>DASWMR010000386.1:0-1756 GCA_036399635.1 Actinoplanes sp.
GCACTGGCCGGCCACGCTCGAGGAGGCGTTCGGGATCGCCCCGAAGTACACCTACCCGCTGTCGCAGACCGACGCCGAAGCCCTCGTCGACTACTTCATCGACGTGTACGCGCCGGCCCGCAGCACCCGCAACGTGCTGCGCAACTTCGCCGGCTTCATCCTCGACGGCCCCGAGTACCTGTCGGTGTTCGAAGGCGCCACCGGGCGCGAGCTGCAGACCATCGCGTACAAGCCGGGCCGGCACGACGACGGCCTGATGTGGGGCGACTACGCCATGCCCCGGATCGAACCGGGCAACCGGGTCGACCGCTTCCTGTCCGGCGTGGCCTACCTGGACGGCAAGCGGCCGTCCTCGATCTTCGCCCGCGGCTACTACACCCGGACCACGTTGGTCGCCTACGACTGGGACGGGCGCAAGCTGCACGAGCGCTGGTACGTCGACAGCGGCTGGACGCCGATGACCAACCCGTTCAACGACGGCCCGCACGGCCGCGACGGCACCGACCCCGAGTACGGGACGATCACCACCCAGGGCGCGCACTCGCTGAGCGCCGCGGATGTGGACGCCGACGGCAAGCAGGAGATCGTCTACGGCTCCGCCACCATCGACGACGACGGCAGTCTGCTCTACAGCTCCTTCGACCTCATGCCGGAGGCAAGCGCGACACCGGGCATCCAGGCCCGTCTCGGCCACGGCGATGCGCTGCACGTGACCGACATCGACCCGCGCCGGCCGGGTGTGGAGATCTACATGGTCCACGAGGGCGGCTCGTACGCCCCGTACGGCTACGCCCTGCGCGATGCCGCCACCGGCAAGGTGATCTTCGGCGGCTACACCGGCATCGACACCGGCCGCGGCATGGTCGGCGACATCCTGCCGGACCAGCCCGGCCTGGAGACGTGGGCGTCGGGCGGCCCGGCCACCGCCACGGCGGTCGGCCTGCGCACCTCCGACGGCCAGCTGATCTCGCCCACCGCTCCCGGCACGAACATGAACATCAAGTGGGCCGGCGACCTCACCACGCAGATCGTCGACGGAGCGGAACCGGTCACCCCGAGCATCGTCGACTTCCTACACGGCACCGTGCTGACCGCCGAGGGCACGCTGACCAACAACGGCACCAAGGGCACCCCCGGCCTGGTGGCCGACATCTTCGGCGACTGGCGCGAGGAGATGCTGGTCCGCACGACCGACAGCTCCGCGATCCGGATCTACCTGAGCACCGAGCTGACGTCGCACAAGCTCTACACGCTGATGCACGACCCGCAGTACCGGGTCGAGGTGGCCCGCCAGCAGACCACCTACAACCAGCCGTCCTACACCAGCTTCTACCTGGCCTCGGACATGAACTTCGCGAACGTCCCGATCCCGGGCCGCCGCCCGCGGTAACCAACTGCCGGCAAGGCGGAGGGCGATGGGCTTGCGAACGCAGGCCGGTCGCCCTCCGCACTGCAGGGGGCCCGTCCTCGCCCGCCCGGCCGCTGGGCTCCAGCCCGGTCGCCGTCGAGGGGCTCGTATGCGGGGTTGCGGCGATCGACCCATCAGCTGCTCGTCTTGAAGCCGCCGTTGCAGTAGAGCAGCTGGCCGGTGATCCAACCGCCGGCGTCGGACAGGAGGAAGCGTACGAGGTCGGCGATGTCCTGCGGGGTGCCCAGCCGGCCGGCGGGGGTCTGGCGGAGGCCCGCGTGGCGGATCTCGGGCGTCATCCAGCCGGTGTCGACCGGTCCGGGATTGATCACATTGGCGCGTACGCCA
>DASWMR010000387.1:0-4947 GCA_036399635.1 Actinoplanes sp.
GGCGGGGGTGCCATCGGCCCGGGTCACGGCCAGCACGTACGCCTCCGTGGCGTCCCCGAAAGCCGGACCGGGACGCAGGTCCCACTCGCGGGCCAGGTCGGCCACCAGCGCCGGCAGCCCGGCAGTCCACGCTGTCGCGCCGGCCTGCTGGGCCTTGGCGCGCACTGCCGCCGGAAGATCTCGCATGGGACGCGATGGTGACACACGTGATATCCGCCGGCGACGTAATTGCGTTGTAGGACTTCCCGGCAGCCGTGAGGATGGGACCACCGCCACCCGCCGAGCCGCAAAGGAGATGCCATGCGCCTGCTTCGTGAGCTCTGGGCCACGTCGAGGAGCCGTACAGCCCTCGCCTCGGCCTTGATTCTGCTCGGTGCCGCCGGGCAGGCCAGCGCGCTGGCGCTGGCCGGAGCGGTTCTCGTCGACCGGTCGATGTCGCTGTTCCTGGTGCTCGCCGCCGCGCTCGCCGCGTCGGTGCTGAGCGACGTCTTCGTCGGGCTGGTCACCGCGGGGCTGACCGCCGACTGGGCCGCCTGGGTGCGCCGCGGGCTGAACCGGGTCGCGTTCGGGCAGGATGTGCCGACTCTGGAGAACACCCCGGTCGGTGAGCTGCTCGACCGGATCGACTCGGACGTCTATCAGGTCAGTTCGCAGCTGCGCGGCGGCGGCGTGCGCATCGCCCAGTCGATGGCGGTGGCCGCACTGTCCATCGTCACCGCGTTCATCGTGTGGTGGCCGGCCGGCATCGGCATGGTGCTGGTGTCGATCCTGCTCTTCGCCACCATGAACAAGCCGATCCGGCGTCTCTCCCCGCTGCGGATCTCCGAGGAGGAGGCCTGGTCCGACCTGGCCGCGGTGATGGAGGAGTCCATCCACGGCCAGGACGACGTCCGCACCAGCCTCGCCGCGCCGTACGTGCGGCGGCTCTACGCCGAACGGGCCCGCGAGGTGCTGCGGCGCGGGCGGCTGGTCTGGCGCTCCTCGGCGCGGATCACGCTGGGCGCCGGCACCATCACCCGTACGCTCATTGCGGTCCTCGTCGTGGTCGGTGCCTGGGCACTGGTCACCGGGCACATCGACGGTGCCCGACTGACCGCGGTATGGTTGCTCGCGCTCGGCTTCGGCGGCACCCTGGAGCACGTCACCCGGATGGTCCCCGAGCTGCAGAACGCGCTCGGTGCCTGGAGCCGGGTGCAACTCCTGCAGAACGTGCCGCAGGAACCGACCGAGGGCCTCCCCCCGGTCGACGGCGACCTCGTCGTCCGTGAGCTGACCTTCCGCTACGGCGAGTCCGACAGCGGCCGGCCGCCGGCCCTGCGCGACGTCAGCCTGACCTTCGCGCGCGGCCGGTCGTACGCGTTGATCGGCCGCACCGGCTCCGGCAAGTCCACTCTGGCCAAGGTGCTGACCCGGGCCGTCGACGTGCCGCACGGAACGGTCTTCCTCGGCGGGGTCGACCTCAACGACCTCGCCGTCGACGGCCTGCGCCGGTGGACGGCGATCGTCCCGCAGCGCACCGAGATCCTGGCCGGCACGCTCGCCGAGAACATCGCGCTGTTCGATCCCGAGCTGCTACCTCGGGCCGGCCACGCCCTCGACGAGCTGGGCCTCTCGCCGTGGGCGGAGAGCCTGCCGGACGG
The DNA here is from genome assembly GCA_036399635.1 of Actinoplanes sp. Taxonomy (GTDB): domain Bacteria; phylum Actinomycetota; class Actinomycetes; order Mycobacteriales; family Micromonosporaceae; genus Actinoplanes. Next base: position 1,641 of record DASWMR010000387.1, read on the forward strand.
CATCGACACCAAGCTCGGCGAGGGCGGCTACAAGCTCTCCGCCGGTCAGGAGCAGCTTGTCGCGTTCGCCCGGATCCTGGTGCGCGACCCGCACGTGGTGATCCTCGACGAGGCGACCGCCCGGATGGACCCGGTCACCGAGGCGTGGGTGCAGCGCGCCACCGACCGCCTGCTGGACGGGCGGATCGGCGTCATCGTGGCGCACCGGCTCTCCTCGGTGCAGCGCTGCGACGAGGTGGTGGTGCTCGCTGACGGCGAGGTCCTCGAGGCCGGCCCGCTGCGCGAGTCGCGGCGCTTCGCCGACCTGATGGCGAGCGGCAACCTGGCCGTCCCGGCCGGTTCGGCTGGGTCGGCTGGGTCAGCTGGGACGGCCGTACTGGTCGAGGAGGACCTTCTTCGAGTCAAGGGTGGCGGCGGGGCGGTTGGACGGGACTGGGACACCGCCGCTCAGGTCGAGCTCGACGCCGAGTCACTCACCAACACTCTGCCCGCGGTCGAACCGCCGCCGCTGCCCGAGCCGCCGCCCACGCAGACCGTGCGCGAGATCGCCCGGCTGGCCACCAACGACCCGCGGTACGGGCTCGGTGCGGTGTCGTTGTTCGTCGTCCTGGTGCTGCTCGGACTGGACGGCGCGATCATGCCGCTGCTCTGGTCGAACGTGGTGGACGGCACCGGCAGCCCGTTCTATCCGGCGATCGGCATCGCGGCCGGTCTGCTGCTCGCGATCCCGACGCTGTACTACACCGGCGCCTGGTTCCCCGAGTGGTGGGTGCGGCAGATGCTGCGGATCAGCCTGCGCCTGGTGCACGGCCAGATCGGGCCGCGCCGGGTCAGCAAGTACACCCCGGCCGAGGTGGTCGCGCAGGGCGGTGACACCGAACGGGTGGTCATGATGGCCGACAACCTCATCGACAACGGCACCGCCGTCGTGATGATCGTGGCGATGACGATCGCCGCCGACTCGTTCGTCCCGGCGCTGTTCTTCGTCGGCACGATGGTGCTGTCCGGCCTGGCCGCGACGCTGTTCGGCCCGCGCCTGGAGAGGGCGGCCCGGCGCACCGTGGCGGCCCGGGCGGCGTTCGCGACCGCGCTGGTGTCGTCGCTGTCCGCGGCGCGCACGGTGAAGCTGGCCGGTGCGACCGAGCCGGTGCTCGCCCACCTCGCCCGGCTGGACGCCCTGCGCAGCGACCGCCAGCGCCGGGAGATCGCCATCCAGGTGTGGGCCCGCTCGACGCCGGCGATCTTCAGCGGGTTGCTGCCGATCGCAGCCTGGGCGCTCTACCTGGGCGGTCACCTGACCGCGGCGGCGACGCTGATCGCGGTGGCCACGCTCGGCGCGGCCCGCTGGTTCGCCTGGACCACGGCGTCGCTGGTGTCGCAGCTGCCGTCGGCCCGGGTGTGGACCAAGCGCACGGTGGCGATGACCGGCAGCACCCACTACTCGGCGGGCATCCCCGGCGTGGACATCACGGCGGGCACCGCACCGGGCCCGCCGGCCGCTCCCCGCAATCCGTTGAGCCGTCTGGAGCTGCACAACTTCAGTGCCGTGCACGAGAACGGCACGGTCGGCGTCCAGGACGTCAACCTGACCGTCGAGCGCGGTCAGCTGGTGCTGGTGGTCGGCCCGGTCGGGTCCGGCAAGTCGTCGCTGCTGCGTGCGCTGGCCGGCATCGTGCACCACAGCGGCGAGCTGCGCTGGAACGGCGAGCCGGTGGCCGAGCCTGAGATGTTCCTGCGGCCCAACCAGGTCGGCTACGTGGCGCAGCTGCCCCGGGTGCTGTCCGGCACGGTCGCCGACAACATCCGCCTCGGCCATGAGGTGGACGCCGAGGACGCGGTGTCGACTGCCCAGCTGGAGCACGACCTGGCGGGCTCGGGCGGCGGTCTGCAGCTGCTGATCGGGCACAAGGGCACCCGGCTCTCCGGCGGTCAGCTGCAACGGCTGGCCCTGGCCCGGGCGCTGGCCCCGCGCACCGAGCTGCTGATCGCCGACGACGTCTCCTCGGCCCTGGACGTGACGACCGAGCTGGAGCTGTGGCGGGCGCTGCGCAGCCACGGGGTGACCGTGGTCGGCTCCACGTCGAAGCGGGCGGCCCTGTCCCGGGCCGACCGCGTGGTGGTGCTGATCGGTGGCCGCGCCGAGGACCAGGGCACCTGGGCCGAGCTGGAGGACCGCTGGGGCCACCTGGCGGGCTGATCGATAGGAAAGTGCGTGCCACGCATCTTTGCGCGGCGCGCACTTTTTGCTACCGTCAGATCATGGGGCTCCGCGAGAGCAAGAAACTGGCCACCCGGGCCGCGCTCAGTTGGGCGGCCATCCGGCTGGTCGTGGAGCGCGGGTACGACGCGGTGCTCGTCGAGGACATCGCCGGGGCGGCCGGGGTCTCGCCGCGCACCTTCAACAACTACTTCTCCGGCAAGGCCGAGGCGGTCGCATCCCGGCACCTGGACCGCTGCCTGCGGATCGCCGACGGCCTGGGCGAGCGCCCCGCCGCGGAACCGCTGTGGGAAGCGATCATCCAGGCGGTGGTCCCCGAGTTCACGCCTGGTCCGGAGGTCACCGCGCACCCGCGGCCGGATCGGGAAGCATGGGTGGCCGGGCTGCGCCTGATGCTCGCGGTGCCCGCGGTGCAGGCAGAGACCCTGCGTGCGGCGGCCAGCGCGGAGACGGCGGTCGCGGCGGCGGTCGGCGACCGTACGGGCACGAACCCGGCCACCGACATGTACCCGAAGCTGGTGGCCGCGGCGGTGACGGCGGCGATCAACGTGGCTTCCCAGCACTACTACGTCGGCGGCGGCGCCGACCGGGGCCAGATCGGTGACCTCCTCGTTGACGCGCTCCGCCAGGTGTCGGCCGGGCTCCCGCCGCCCTGATCCACCACCACCCTGCTCGAGCAGCCCGGCCGCGGCCGGCGCTGTGATTGTCGGCTGCCACGTCGCGTACAAGGGAGTTGTCGTGGAATTTGATGTCGTTGTTGTCGGTGGTGGACCCAATGGGCTGATGCTCGCGTGCGAACTGGCGCTGGCCGGCGTGCGCGCCGTGGTGCTGGAGAGCCGGACGGGGCCGTCGCCCGAGCAGCGCGCCAACGGGATGGTCGGGCAGGTGGTGCGGCTGCTCGACCGGCGTGGGCTCTATGGGCGACTCACCGGGAGCGCGGATCCGCCGCAGCCCGCCGAAAGCTTCATGTTCGCGGCCTTTCCGTTGCGACTGTCGGCACTGCCGGAGAATCCGGTCTCCACCGTGCTCGTGCCGCAGCAGCGGATCGAGGCGATGCTCGCCGAGCGCGCCGCAGAGCTCGGCGTTGCC
>DASWMR010000388.1:0-11003 GCA_036399635.1 Actinoplanes sp.
CACCCGCCGCCATCGCCGGCAGCCAGCGCTGTTTCTGCTCCTCGCTGCCGTACTTCCAGATCGCGTACATGGCGAGCGAACCCTGCACGCTGACCAGCGAACGCACGCCGGAGTCGGCCGCCTCCAGCTCCATGCACGCCAGCCCGTAGGCCACCGCGGTGGAGCCGGCGCAGCCATAGCCGGTCAGGTGCATGCCGAGCAGGCCGAGCTTGCCGAACTCGCCGGCCAGCTCGCGGACCGGGGTGCTGCCAGTCTCGTACCACTGCGCGACGGCCGGGCGGACCCGGTCGTCGGCCACCCGGCGGACGAGCGCCCGGACCTCGCGCTCCTCACCGGTCAGCAGCGTGTCCAGGTCGAGCAGGTCCAGCGGGGCAACCACCATGCCGCCAACCTAACCCGTCACGACCGACCTAGCCCCGATACGACCGACCTAGCCCGACACGACCGACCTAGCCCGACACGACGAGGACCCGGGCGTGGATCTGATTGCGCTGCTGGAGCGCGGCGCGCAACGCCCGGTGCAGGCCGTCCTCCAGGTAGAGGTGCCCCTGGTACTCCACGACGTGCGGGAACAGGTCGCCATAGAAGGTGGAGTCTTCGGCCAGCAGCTTGTCGAGCGCCAGCTCACGTTTCGTGGTGATCAGATCGGCGAGCCGGATCGGCCGGGGCGGGATCTCGGCCCAGGACTTGAGCGTGGTGTTGTGTGCGGGGTACGGGGCTCCGTCCCGGACCGCTTTGAAGATCACGGCGGCTCCCCCTCTGCGTACCGAACCGGTTTTCCGACGTGTGTTTCGATGACCGCCAGCCTGTCTCGCTGCCGGTCAGCCTAGCCCCGCGGCCGTCGCGGCCCATCGGCCATGATGCACCACATCGCCCACCGGCCGGTGCCCGCGGCGCAGTGACGGCGACTTCTTGTCCACCGCACGGTAACCAACGGTGAGCGCACCGATCGGGTGAAATTCCGCCGGTACGCCGAACGCCTGCTTGAAGGGGTCGACCCGGGACACCGGCACCCCGAAGAAGCAGGACCCGAGCCCCGTGTCCACCGCGCTCAGATGCATCAGCAGTGCGGCGAAGCCGGTGTCGATGTCCCAGTACGGCACCGGCCAGTGCGCCTCGAGACGGTCCGTCCAGCCCTTGTCCGGTTCGGCGTACCGATCGAGGTAGACCGACTTGTTGGCGAGGCAGACGACGATCACCGGCGCGGTGCGCATCCGGGGCAACCAGTCGCCCGCCGAGCCCTGATCGGACTGGCCCTGATCGGACTGGCCCTGATCGGGTTCGGTGGTGCTGGTCCAGAAGCGCTCGCGGTCGGCCGACTCGGTCAGGACCAGGAAACCCCAGCCCTGCGCGAAGCCCGCGCTCGGCGCACGCAGGCCGTGCCGGACGATCTTGTCGACCAGCTCCGGCGGGACCGGCCGGTCCGGGTCGTAGCTGCGGACCATCCGCCGTCGCCGGACCACCTCGGCGAACTCCATCAGGCCCGGATCCCCCAGGAGGCCGTCCACCGCTCGCCCGGCGCCAGCACGGTCAGGTCGCGGCCGGTGCGGAACGCGTCCGGCGGGCAGGTCATCGGCTCGACCGCGACCGACCGGCGGAACCGCTCCCCGTGCAACGTGTCGCCAGTGAAGACCTGCCAGTACTTGAACTTCTCGTCGGCCCAGACCACGACACCCGGCTGCCCGTCGGGACCGGCCAGGGTCACCTCGGTCACGCCATCCGCGTCGTGCTCGATCTCGCCGAACGTCGTGTCCAACACCAGGTTGCCGATCCGGCGGGGGGCGGTGAAGTCGAACTCGGTGCCGGCGACCGAGACCGTGCCGATCGGCAGCAGCCGGCTGTCGGCCAGGATCCGGGTCTTGCCGGGCACGTGCAGCACGGTGTCGTCCACGGCCACGCCGGCCAGCTGCAGGTAGGGATGCACCGAGTAGCCCCAGGGTGCGTTCGACCCGCTGCTGTTGACCACCTGCTGGTCGCAGCGCAGCCCGTCGGCGGAGACCGTCCACGTGGTGCGCAACGTCAACCACCAGGGATAACCCACCTGGGCCGGCAGCACGAACTCACACGTGACCGAGTCGGCCGCCTGCTCGGCGAGCGTCCACCGGCCCCAGTTGGCCAAGCCGTGGATGGCGTTGTTGCGGGCCGGCTCGGTCAGCGCCAACCGGTAGGGCTGGCCCTCGAACGTGTACTGCCCGTCGCGGATGCGGTTGGGCCAGGGCGCAAGAATCTGCCCGGCCGATGCCGGCGACAGCTCATCGGTGCCGAAGCCGTCCACCACCGGCACCCCGTCGACGGAATAGTCGCGGAGCACGCCGCCGACCTCCACCACGACCGCCCGGCGCCCGCCGGCCTCAATGGTCCACTGCGCGCCGGACTGGGCGGCGACAACGCTCGTCATGGGATGGACACTATCGGTTCCCATCGGACGCGGGTCAGGGAGCAAGCCTCTCCACAACCCAAACGCCCACTTCGGTACGCCGGTAGCGCAGTCGATCATGAAGGCGGCTGCTCCGGCCCTGCCAGAACTCGACAGTCTCCGGCACGACCCGCAGGCCACCCCAGTGCGGCGGCGCGGGCACCGGAGAGTCGCCGAACCGCTCGACCGCGGTGGCCAGCCCGGTCTCGACCGCCGCCCTGTCCGGCACCACCCGCGACTGCGCGCTGGCCCAGGCGCCGAGCTGCGAGCCGCGCGGACGGGAGCCGAAATAGGCGTCTGTCTCGGCGCGCGACACCCGCTCCACGGCGCCCGCCACGATCACCTGCCGCTGCATCGGAAACCACGGGAACACCAGGCTCGCGTACGGGTTCTCGGCCAAATCCGAGCCCTTGCGGGACTCGTAGTTGGTGAAAAGGACGAAGCCGCGTACGTCGTACTCCTTGAGCAGCACTGTCCGCGCCGAGGTGCGGCCGCGCGCGTCCGCCGTCGCCACGATCATCGCGTTCGGCTCGGGCAGGCCGGCGTCGGCCGCGACGGCGAACCAACCGGAGAACTGGGTGACCCAGTCGGGCGCAAGGTCGGTCTCCAGCAGGGCGCCGCGCTCGGTGTAGTCGCGCCGCATCGCCGCGGGCGAGGGGTGTTCCAAGGTCACGTGCGCTCCCCGGTCAATTTCGGCACCTTCGACGGTAAGTCCCCGCGGGCGGTCCGGCAGGTCGGTCAGGATGGATGTCACCGAGAGCACACCGCACCGAGTCGCCGGACCGTTACGCAGCGGGCAAGATGAAACACTTACCGCATCGGCAGTATTGGCTAACCCAATCGGCAGTATTGCTATCGCATCGCCCAGCATCGGCTCCGAGGAGATTCGTGTCCGACTTCAAGCCGGGCCTCGAGGGCGTCATCGCCTTCGAGACCGAGATCGCCGAACCCGACCGGGCCGGTGGCGCGCTGCGATACCGCGGCGTCGACATCGAGGACCTCATCGGTCAGGTCTCCTTCGGCAACGTGTGGGGCCTGCTGGTCGACGGCCGGTTCGGGCCCGGGCTGCCGCCCGCCGAGCCGTTCCCGGTGCCGGTGCACTCCGGCGACATCCGGGTCGACGTGCAGTCCGCGGTGGCCATGCTCGCGCCGTACTGGGGGCTGCACCAGCTGCTCGACATCAACGAGGAGCAGGTCCGCCGCGATCTCGCCCGGGTTTCGGTGACCGCGCTCTCGTTCGTCGCCCAGGCAGCCCGCGGGCTGGGGCTGCCGGCGGTGCCGCAGAAAGACATCGACAAGGCCGAGACGATCGTCGAGCGGTTCATGCGGCGCTGGCGCGGCAACCCCGACCCGCGGCACATCAAGGCGGTGGACGCCTACTTCATCTCGGCCGCCGAGCACGGGCTGAACGCCTCCACCTTCACCACCCGCATCGTCGCCTCCACCGGGGCGGACGCGGCGGCCTGCATCTCGTCCGGCATCGGCGCGCTGTCCGGGCCGTTGCACGGCGGCGCGCCCTCCCGGGTGCTTCACATGATCGAGGCGGTGGAACGCAGCGGCGACGCCGAGGGGTACGTGAAGGGTGTGCTCGACCGCGGCGAGCGGCTGATGGGCTTCGGCCACCGGGTCTACCGGGCCGAGGACCCGCGTGCCCGGGTGCTCCGGCGCACCGCCCGCGAGCTCGGGGCGCCGCGCTTCGAGGTGGCGGAGGCGCTGGAGCGGGCCGCGCTGGCCGAGCTGCAGGCGCGCAAGCCCGACCGGGTGCTCGCCACCAACGTCGAGTTCTGGTCGGCGGTGGTGCTCGACTTCGCCGAGGTGCCGGCGCACATGTTCACGTCGATGTTCACCTGCGCCCGGGTGGCCGGCTGGAGCGCGCACATCGTGGAGCAGAAGAAGCTGGGCCGCATCGTGCGCCCGAGCGCCCGCTATGTGGGACCAGGATCGCGCAAACCAGATCAGGTCGATGGCTGGGGGCAACTCGCGCATAATGTGTGATCGTGACTGAGCCGATTCGCAGCCTCGACATCCGGATTCCCGACGAGATCAAGCCCGTCGACGGGCGGTTCGGCTCCGGGCCGAGCAAGGTGCGCCCGGAGGGCGTCGAGTCGCTGGCCGCGGTGTCCCGCACGCTCCTCGGCACCTCACACCGGCAGAAGACAGTCAAGAACCAGGTCGCCCGGCTGCGTCGCGGGCTGGCCGACTTCTTCGCCCTGCCGGACGGCTACGAGGTGATCCTGTCGAACGGCGGCACCAGCGCATTCTGGGAGACCGCGACGTTCGGCCTGATCCGCGACAAGGCCCAGTTCGCCGAGTTCGGCGAGTTCGGCGCCAAGTTCGCGAAGGCCGCCACCGACGCGCCGTTCCTGTCCACCCCGACTGTGCACAAGGCACCCGGCGGCCAGGCCGCCCATCTAGTCGCCGAGGACGGGGTCGACGTGTACGCGTCGGTGCAGAACGAGACGTCCACCGGTGTCGCCGTGCCGGTCCGCCGGGTGGCCGGCGCCGCGTCCGACGCGCTGCTGCTCACTGACGCCACGTCCGGCGGCGGCAGCCTCGACGTCGACCTGCGCGAGACCGACGTCTACTACCTGGCACCGCAGAAGGCGCTCGGCTCGGACGGCGGCATCTGGCTGGCGCTGATGTCCCCCGCGGCGATCGAGCGCGCCTTCGAGATCAAGGCGACCGGCCGCTACATCCCGCAGTTCCTCGACCTGGTCACCGCGATCGAGCAGTCCCGACTGGAGCAGACCTACAACACCCCGGCGCTGGCGACCGTCTTCCTGGCGGCCGAGCAGCTCGACTGGATGAACTCGCAGGGCGGCCTGGCCTGGGCCGTGAAGCGCAGCGCGGAGAGCGCGGCCGCCATCTACGGCTGGGCGGAGGCCTCGCCGTACGCGACACCGTTCGTCACCGACCCGGCGTTGCGCTCGGCCGCGGTAGCCACGATCGACTTCGCCGAGACCGTCGACGCGGCCGCGATCGCCAAGGTGCTGCGCGCCAACGGCGTGGTCGACACCGAGCCCTACCGCAAGCTGGGCCGCAACCAGCTGCGGGTCGCCCTCTACCCCACCATCGATGCATCCGACGTGGCCGCCCTGACCACTTGCATCGACTACGTGGCCGAGCGTCTCTGACCCTAGGGCGCGATGGGCGCGCTGCGGCCTTGGATTGCGCTCCGGCCGCGGTGTGCGGCCGGGTTCGGGTTGGTGCTTTTGGTCACCCTCGGACGCGTACCTGCCGGGTTTTCTGAGGTTGATCGGACGTTGAAGATCGTCTCTGCTGGCCAGGCAACTCGGCGGCGTGGCTTACCCCCATTAGGTGACCGAGGCGCGTACCGTGTTCCGAAACGCGCCCGGGTGGGACTCTCGGGAGCACGAGCCAAACGCGACGGGACGGAGGCAACGCATGCGGCCGGTTCGCTTCGTCGCCCTTTCCGAGGACGGTCAGGCCATGGTCCTCGCGGACGAGGTCGGCCGACTCCTGGCTCTGCCCATCGACGATCGGGTGTCCGGCGCGATCTCCCATGATGGACATCCCGCCGCGCCCGGCACCGCTGTCGCGGTCATCCCGGCCGACACGGTGGCCTCGCTCTCGCCACGCGACATTCAGGCGCGGATCAGGTCTGGTGAGTCCGCGGAGGACGTGGCCCGCGTCGCCGGCGTGCCGGTCGACCGGGTGCTGCGATATGCCGGGCCGGTGCTGCAGGAGCGCGCCATGTTGGCGCAGCACGCGCGCCGCACCCGGCTGAAGACTTCGGATTCCGGCGCCCCGCTCGCCGAGGTGGTGGACAGCCGCCTCGCCCAGCACGGTATCGACTCCGAGAAGATCTCGTGGGATGCGTTCCGACGCGACGACGGCACCTGGCGGATCGTCGCCACCTGGCCGTCCGGCAAGGCCACCGCCCAGGCGATCTGGGATCTCGACAAGGGACGCCAGGTCGTCTCCCCGCACGACGACATGGCGCAATATCTGTGTGCCGAGCGGCCCACCCAGATTCTCGGCCAGGAGCCGGTTCCCGAGCGCAGCTTCGCCGACCGCGGGCACGGCCTGCCCGGCCCCGCGCGCTCGGTCGAGCCGGGGCGCGGCGGGCACGGTCTTCCGGCGGCCGAGTCGGCTCCGCGGCAGACCCGCGACCCGATCCGCTCCGGCCGCGACGCGCTGCTCGCGGCGCTGGACAGGCCGCTCGGCCAGGGCACCAACCGGCCCGGGCTCGACTCGGGGCGCAACCTCGACTCGGGCCGCAACCTCGATTCGGGCCGCGGTCTTGACTCCGGGCGCAACCTTGACTCTGGGCGCCACCTCGATGCCGGCCCGTCGGAGGCTCCGCGCCGGCCGGTCGCCGGGGGTGCGGCCGCGCTGCTCGGCGGCGGGGCCGGCTCGGTCTTCGACGACGACGCCGACCTGCCCAAGGAGGTGCCGGCGGTGCCCTCGCTGGCCGTCCTCCGGCCGCGGCGCACGGTCGGCCAGGCCAATCAGCAGAGCACCGCCGACACCGACGAGAGCAAGCCGCGCAAGCGCCTGCCAAGCTGGGACGACGTCCTGTTCGGCGGCGGGCCGGCCGCCCGCGAGTCGTCCTGACCCTGCCGGGTCAAGGGCAACTGGGTAAGGACGGCTGGTTAAGGGCGGATGGTCACGCCGGCGGCCTGCAGCTCACTCTCGACGCGGACCCGCTCCAACTCGCGGTCCAGGCCGTCCAGCAGCGCCAGGTGCTCGGCCAGACCCAGGCACTCGCAGGCCAGGCAGAGCCGCTCATCGTAGGCGCGCTGCACGTCGGCCAACCACAACTGAGACTCGCGGGTCGGGCCGGCGTTGCGCTGCCGGTGGAGCCGGCGCAGGTCCTGGGCGATCTCCTCGATCGGCGGGACCTCGGCCGGGGCCGGGAGCGGGTCGGCATGGCGCAACGCCACGTCGAGCTCCCGAAGGGCGCGGGTCTCCTCGGGACAGTGGCGGGACCACGCGCGACGACGGGCCGACTCGTCGGCACGGCGAACCGCGGTGACTGCGCACGGCACACCGAGCAGCGTCACCATCGCCGAGAAAAGCACCACAATGTGCGCGAGGGCCACGGATCGACGCTAGGCCTTCGCGGCAAAGACTGGAATACCCGTTCGGCCGAGCATGCGTTCCTCATCCCTTTGGGTTCGTCCGTTCCGGCGGGCCACGCGCTCACCGCAAATGGTCGGACCCCGATGGGCGCCACTTAATGTAAATGGTCAGACCATGGGCTGCGGTGCGTCCGCGGGCCGACCGATGGCCGGCGGGTCAGGCCGCGGTGCGTTCGGCGGCCCGGCGGCCGGTCGGTGGGAGCGGGCCGATGAAGGGCGGGTCGGCCGGGAGTGGCGCGGCGTCGGCGGCCCGCGGCTCGGGCTCGGCCGGGACCAGCACGAGCCGCGGCCGCGGGATCCACCGCACCGCGAGGCGGTCGCCGCTCATCCGCAGCTGCCACACCAGCGCCACCACGCCGGCCACCACGCAGATCAGGCCAGCCGCCCAGATGCTCGACGGCACCCCGAAGTGCTCACCCCACCAGCCGGACAGCGACGCCCCGATCGGCGTCGAGCCGAGGAACACCAGGACGTACAGCGACATCACCCGCCCTCGGTACGCCGCGTCGACTCCCATCTGCACCCGGTGGTTCGCCGCCTGGGCCAAAAACATCGAGAAGAAGCCGGTCGGCACCAGCATCACCAGCGCGACGACGAAGTTCGGGGCGAAGCCGACGGCGAATTCCAGGGCACCGAAAACCAGGGCTGCGCCCAGCACTACGTACGCCCCAGGCCGCGCCTGCCGCGTGCTGCCCGCCAGCGCCCCAATCAGCGCACCTACCGCGAGCGCCGTGGTGAGGAGGCCGAAAGTCGACGGGCCGGCGTGAAAGTTGATTTTGGCGAGCGCGGCGAGGGTGACCGGGAAGTTGAAGCCGACCATGCCGACCATCGCCATCACCGCGATCGGCAGGAGCAGATCGGGGCGCTTGCGTACGTAGCGCAGGCCGTCGACGATGCTGCCGTCCTTGCCGGCCGGCCGCGCCGTACGGTGCAGGTCCTCCGGCCGCATCCGGGTGTAGCTGAAAATCGGGGCCACCGCGAGAACCGTGGCGAGCAGGTAGACCGGGCCGGTGTCCAGGGTCGCCAGCGCGATGCCGGCCAGCGCCGGGCCGCCGATCCGGGCCACGTTGAAGGTGGCCGCGGAGAGCGCCAGCGCGTTGGGTAGCAGCGGCGACTCGACGAGCTCGGAGACGAACGACTGCCGGACCGGCGTCTCCACGGAGTTGGCGATGCCGAGCAGCCCGGCGAAGAGGAAGACGTGCCAGAGGACGACGACGCCGGACGCCACCAGGATGGCGAAGACGATCGCGGTGACGGCGAACGCGGCGTTGGCACCGACCAGCAGGCGGCGCTTGTCGTACCGGTCGGCGAGCTTGCCACCCCAGAGGGTGAGCAGCAGCACTGGCAGGAATTGAAGGGCCGTCACCATGCCGAGCGCCCCCGGCGAGTTGTGCGAGAGATCGAGCACCAACCAGTCCTGGGCGGTGAACATCATCCACACGCCGACCAGCTTCACGAGCTGGCCGGTGGCAAACAGCCGGTAGTTGCGAACCTGCAGGGACCGGAACGTCGTACTCAGCACTGCCTGCACGTGGCTGTGCCCCTTTCGGTCGTGCGCGTCATCGTCATGTGACGAAGTGCGGCGACCAGGGAGCGGGACCGGTCAGGCTCGGGCCACCTGCTGCAGGATCTCCGCAGCGTGGGCCAGGGTGTCCCGTTCGGCCGGCGTCAACTCGGCAAGCTGTACCGCCAGCCATTCGTTGCGCGCCCTCTCGAACTGGACGTACACCGCCCGCCCCCGCTCGGTGGGCGCCAGGATGACCTGCCGTCCATCGGTCGGATGCCGGGTCCGCACGACCAGCCCGAGTTCCTCGAGCTTCCCGACGATCTTGGTCATCGTCGGTGGCTGCACCCGCTCGGTATCGGCGAGCTCGCGGGGAGTCAACGCGCCGGCCAGTTGGAGGCTGGTCAGGGCGGAGAGTTGACTGAACGTGAGATCACCGACCGGCCGGGCCTGGCGGACCCGCCGGTTGAGTCGCTGGATCGCCTCGCGCAGCGTCTTGGCCAGCTCGTCCGCTGTCCCTTGTTCTGCCACGGGCCACTCCGTCACGATTATTAGCCTAGCTAATGAGCTTGGCTAACGACATTGTTTACAAGTATGACGACCGTCACCGGCGTGCTGAACGGCATCTTAGAGGCGGGGTGAACTGCGGACGTACCCTGTGCGGGTGAGTGTGCGGAAGCCGCGGGTCGAGCCGCTGGATCCCCCGATGGTTCCCTTCGCGGCCGGTGGGCTGGCCGCGTTCGCCGTGGCGGCGCTGATCGTCTGGCTCGCGCACGGCCCGGACCGCTGGCTGCAGATCTGCCTGGCCGGATTCGTGATCGGCATTCCCGGCCTGATCACGATGTTGGTGCACGACCGGCACCGGAAGCGGCGCCGAGCGCTGACCCACCCCGAGTTCCGGGTGACCTCGCAGTCCTAGCCAGCCCTGCCCAGCCAGCCCTAGCTGTGGCCGTAGTCCTCGGGGGGCTCGGCCGACTCGACCGAGCCGTGCCCGCGGCTGACCGCGACCGCCTCGACCTCGCTGTCGTCGTACACCGTCGGCAGCTCCTCGACCGGCGGCTCGGCCGCGCCGATCAGCGCCTCGGAGTGCGCGCCGCAGCCGTGGTCGGCGCTGACCGCCCGGGCGTCGTCCGGCGCGTACAGATTGCCGCACACGCCGAACATCCCCCGCAGGCTGCCGGCCAGCGGCAGATAGAAGCCGCAGGTGCCGCAGCGGGCGTTGCGCGGCGCGGCGACCGAGATCGGTGCCTCCGGGCCGGCCTCGCCGTCGTACCACCGCTGGGCGGTCTCCAGCCGGCCGTCCCGCGACATCACCCGGGACCGGCCGAGGCCGAGCTCCCAGCTGACCTCCTCGACGGCGGCGTCGTCGCTCAGCACATAACCGGGGGCGAGGCGGTCGTCGTCGGGCGCGGTCGGCATCAGGTCACCGACGCCGAGGTCGCCCGGCTGCACCCGCTCGTTCCACGGCACCCAGCCGAGAGCGAGCAGCGCGTCCGGCCCCGGCAGCAGTACGGTCTCGCAGACCGTCACGTGCCGGCTGCGCGGGATGCGGGTCACGGTGACCGCCCAGCGCCAGCCGCGGTAACCCGCGAGGTGGCTGTCGAAGAAGTGGGTCACGACGCGGTCGCCCTCGGACACCGCCTCGAGGTGCTCGCCGACATCGCTGGGGTCAACCTCGGTGATGGCTCCACGTGCGACCCCGACCGCATCGGCACAAACCTGGTCGAGGCGGGCAGCGCGAGTGGTGGTCCTGGTCGTCACGAATCCATTGTCCCCTACCGGTACAGGTGAGCCGCAGCGACTCCCCAAGATCCGCTGATGCCAGAGTGGGACAGGCTCGCCCGGATCAGTCAGGATGGGTGCCATGTCGCTGCTTCCCTCTCTCGGGCGCGCCGTCGGCACCGGCATCCGAGGGGTCCGCCTACTGCTGCGTGGTTCGCTGCGCGGCGGGGCGTGGGCGACCCGGCGGGTCGGCAGC
>DASWMR010000389.1:0-2572 GCA_036399635.1 Actinoplanes sp.
GTACTGATCTCGGGGGCGAGCATCGCGGGCCCCGCACTCGCCTACTGGTTGGGCCGCGCCGAGCACCGGCCGACGATCGTGGAGATCGCCCCGGCGCTGCGTACCGGCGGGAACGCGGTCGATTTCCGCGGCCCGCTGCACATGGGCCTGTTGGCCAGGATGGGGGTGCTGGACGACCTGCGCGCGGTGCAGACCGGCGGCACCGCGATGCGCTTCGTCGACGAACACGGCGGCAAGCTGATGGAATGGCCGGCCGGGCTGGCCGGCGGCGATCTTGAGGTGCAGCGCGGCGACCTGGCCCAGGTCCTCTGCGCGGCCGGTGGCGACCGGACCGAGTACCTCTTCGGCGACAGCATCACCGCGCTGCGGGAGGAGCCGGGCGGCGTCGACGTCACCTTCGCAAGCGGCACGCGACGACGGTTCGATCTGGTGATCGGCGCAGACGGGGTGCACTCCCGGGTGCGCCGGCTCGCGTTCGGGCCGGAGGAGCAGTTCGTCAAGCACCTCGGCTACTACGTGGCCGGCTGGGAGGTGCCGAACGAATGGGGCCTGACCCGCGACTCGTTGCTGCACAACACGCCCGGCCGGATGATCAGCGTCGGCGGCCACCACCGGGATCCGGCCCGGGCCGGCGTGTTCGCCGCGTTCGCCGCACCGGCGCTGCGCTACGACCGGCACGACCTCGGTGCGCAGAAGGCGATCCTGCGGGCCGAGTTCGGCGGCATGGGCTGGCTGGCACCGCGGCTGCTGGAGATCCTGGACGACGCCCCGGACTTGTATTTCGACCAGATCTGCCGGGTGGACAACCCGTCCTGGAGCCGCGGACGGGTCGCCCTGGTCGGCGATGCCGCCTGCGGCGCCACGATCGGCGGGCAGGGCAACGGTACGGCGATCGTGTCGGCGTACGTGCTGGCCGGCGAGTTGGCCGCGGCCGCCGGTGACCACCGGATCGCCTTCGGCCGCTACGAGCAGCGGATCGGCGCCTTCGCCCGGGGCACCCAGAAGGGCGGCGACACCACCGGCCGTTTCCTCGCCCCGCGCACCGGGCGTGGCATCCGGCTCCGCAACTACTTCAACAACCAGGACTGGTTCCTGAAGATGACCTTCAAGATCGCCGCGGACCGCAGCACCAATCTGGTGCTGCCCTCCTACGGGTTCTAGCGGAGGTTCTGCACTGCTTCGACGGTCAGCTCGGCCAGCGAGTCGACCACCAGGCTCGCCATGGCCAGGGCATCGGCGGCCGGCGGGTAGACGCCGTGCGGCACGGCGATCACGGCGAGGCCGGCGGCGGCCGCCGAGCGCAGGCCGTTGCTGGAGTCCTCGATCGCGGCGCAGGCGGCCGGGGTCAGGCCGAGCTTCTCGACCGCGGTCAGATAGACGTCCGGCGCCGGCTTGCCGCGCGGCACCTCCTCGGTCGACAGGGTCACCGCGAACGCGTCGGTCAGCCCGGCCGTGGCCAGCACCTGGTCGATCAGGACCCGGGCGGACGAGCTGGCCAACCCCAAAGTGAACCGGGCGCCGAGGCGGCGGACTGTCTCGACCGAGCCCTCGATGAGCGGCAGCGCGGTGCGGTAGCGCTCCGCCATCCGGCCCAGCACGTCGGCCGCGACCCGCTCGGCCGGGTGCGGCACGCCGACCTCCTCGGCCAGGTGCCGGGACCACTCGCCGGTGCTCATCCCCATCATCCGGTCCTGGGTGTCCGGCAGGAACTCGCGACCATGCTCGGCCACGTAGCCGCGCCGGACCTCCTCCCAGACCTCCTCGGTGTCGATGATGACGCCGTCCAGGTCGAAGATGACCGCTTCGATGGTGCTCACATCGCCTCGGCTGCGGGAACGATCTCCCTGGCGAAGATCTCGAACTGGGTGGTGTCCCACGCCTTGCGCAGGCCCCCGTGGGCCACCGCGAAGCCCGACCCGGACAATTGCCGCAGGCCCTCGACGATCTCGCCGACCCGCTCGCCCTTCTCGCCCAGATCGAAGTTGAACAACACCGTCTTCTCGATGTCGTCGTAGTTCCGGCCGACGTCGTCGCAGTGCCGCTTGAGCACGTCGAGCTTGTGCTGCAGCTGCGGGCCGGGGAACAGGTTGCAGGCGTCCGCGTACTGCGCGACCAGCCGCAGCGTCTTCTTCTCGCCGCCGCCCCCGATGAGGATTGGGATGTCGCGGGTGGGCGCGGGGTTGCCCTTGGCCCAGCGCGCCTTGATGCGCGGCAGCGCCTCACCGAGCTCGGCGATGCGGCTGCCGGCGGTGCCGAACTCGTAGCCGAACTCGTCGTAGTCGCGCTGGAACCAGCCCGCGCCGATGCCGAGGATCAGCCGGCCGCCGGAGATGTGGTCGACGGTGCGGGCCATGTCGGCGAGGAGCTCGGGATTTCGATAGGTGTTGCAGCTGACCAGCGCGCCGATCTCGACGCGGCTGGTCTGCTCCGCCCAGGCGCCGAGCATGGTCCAGCACTCGAAGTGCTTGCCGTCCGGGTCGCCGTACAGCGGGAAGAAGTGGTCCCAGTTGAAGATCACGTCCACGCCGGCGTCCTCGGCGCGCGCGACTGCGTCGCGGATCTGGGCGTAGTC
>DASWMR010000390.1:0-2867 GCA_036399635.1 Actinoplanes sp.
GGCCTCCTGATCTTCCACGAGCCGATGCCGCCTGCCCGGGTGGCCGGCTTCGCGCTGGTCTGGCTCGCGCTGATCATCTTCACCGTGGATGCGCTCCGGAAGCGAGCGGCGGCTGGTCCGACGGCCGCCACCGTCGAACCAGCCACCGCACTTCCACCCCGCTGACCTGGAGTCCGTAGGTCAGGGGACGTCATAGGCGAGCAGCGCCGTGCCGTCGTACTTCACCAGCTCGAGGCGGGAGAGGCTACCCCGGGCGAAATGCGTCACGGCCTTCATCGGAAACTCGGCGCCGGGCGAGGCCTGCCAGGAGCCGATCTGCTCCAACTCCTCATCGGGGCCGTAGGCGATGAGGCGAAACGTGTAGGGCCGGGTGGCCGAGCTGCTGTAGGCGCAGACCAGATCGACCCGGGTGCCGCCGGTGGTGCCGGTCAGGCGGACCGTGGCGGAGACCGGTGAGGAACCGTCGACCGGCGTCATCGCCGCTGCCGGACCCGGGGGCGGGGTGGCCGGCGTCCCGTTGCCCCTTGCCCAGGCGAAGACGCCGAGGCCGATCAGCATGACGAGGACGGTGGCCGCGGCGCTGCTGACGACGCGTACGCCGAAGCTCTTCTTCCGCCGTTTGACCAGCGGAGCCGGCGCCGGACCGCGGGCGGACGTCGCGAAGTCGCGCAGCGACGCACCGGGATGGCCGCTCATGATCGGATCACCCGCGGTGAGGCTGGGATCGAGCAGGTTGGCGAACTCGCGCGCGTCCAGCCGGGCGAGCAGGTCGGGCATCCTCGAGATGTCGGCCACCGCCTCGCGGCAGAACGAACACGTGGCGAGGTGCCGCTCGTACGCGACCCGCTCGGCCGGTGACAGAGCGCCCAGGACATAGGCCCCGTCATCGTGCTCGTGCTCGCAGTGCACCCCGTCACCACCCTCCGCTGATCTCGCGCATGCAACCTGTCTTACGTGAGAGGTGCACGCGCGGTTCAACGAAAGTCTCAGGCAGTAGCCGACTCTGCCGCGGACAGCGCCTCGGCGACGTTGCGAGCTGCCGCCGTCAGCTTCGCCCGGACCACCCGCGCCGAGGTCAGCATCTCGGCGGCCGGCAGCGCACAGGCCAGAACCAGTCGACGCTCGATGTCCCGGTCGGCGACGACGAGCACCGCGGCACAGGCCAGTCCCTGCCGCCATTGGCCCATTTCGAGCTGCATGCCGCGCCGCTCACCGGCCGCAAGGTCGGCCTCGAGCGCCTCGGGCGTGGTCAGCGTCGCCGGGGTGAACTGTCGCATGCCGTAATCGCGGAGGTAGCGCGCCCGCTGATCGGGGGTGAGCGTGGCCAGCAGTGCCTTGCCCAGCGCGGTGGCGTGCCCGCCCTCGTCGAACCCGGGCGCCATGTCGTCGATGAACGGCGACCGGGGCCCTTCGGCGGACGCGGTCACCGCGATCCGGCCGCCCACGAAGCGGCCCAGATGGTGGGTGTACCCGCTGTCCAGCGCGGCACGGCGCAGCGCTTCGCCGACCGCGGGCGGGCCGCGGAACGCGGAAACCAGCTCACGGTACCGATCTGCGATCTCCAGACCAACGATGTACGTGCCGTCCTCACGGCGGATCACGTAGCCCTCGTAGGCCAGAGTGCGCACAAGGTGATAGGTCGTGGCGACGGTCAACTCGCACCGCCGCGCAATCTGCTTCACGGTGAGTCCGCGCGGGGCCCGGCCGACCGATTCGAGGACACGCAAAGCGCGTGACACGCTCCGGATCAGATCGGACGGCTCCGCCAAGGGGTCGCGCACTGCTACCTCCGACGCCAGGGACTTACACCATATGAATAATCTTCCGCTGACGGAATGCCTAAAGCATGTCGATCACGATCAATTTGCACGACGAGTGTGGTCAACAGCACTCAGCGCGCTTGGCGACGATCACTCGGCTTAGTCTGCGACGGATGACCGAGCCGACCCTCCCGTCGCTGCAACCCGCTTCGACCAGCGCAGTCCGCGCCGCGGTCGGTGCGCTGACCACCACGATCGCGGTCTCCGTCCCGGTTTTCCTCGTCGGCGGCCTCGCCGTGCAGATCAGCACCGAACTCGACTTTTCCCCCGCCGGTCTGGGCCTCGCGGTCTCGGCCTACTTCGGCGCCAGCGCCCTGGCGTCGGTCCCGGCCGGCGCCCTCGTCGAGCGCTTCGGCTCGGCCCGGGTGGCCCGCGTCGGCATCGCGCTCTCCGCGGCCTCCCTGGTCGGCGTCGCGGTCGCCGCGACTGCACTGTGGAGCCTGATCGTGATCCTGGCGCTGGGCGCCGGCGCGAACGCCCTGGGCCAACTGGCCAGCAACACGAGCCTGTCGCGGCACGTACCGCCTCGGCGCCAGGGCCTGTCGTTCGGCGTCAAGCAGGCCGCCATTCCGGTAGCCACCCTGCTCTCCGGCGCCGCGGTACCCACCGTCGCGCTGACCCTCGGCTGGCGCTGGGCGTTCGTCCTGGCCGCCGCCCTGGCCGCCGGCGCCGCCCTGTTGGTACCCCCCGACGCCGACCACCCGCGCACCGCCCGCGACGACCGGGCGAAGCGGGCCACCGGCGCGCTGGTGGTGATCGGCATAGCCGCCACCCTCGCCAGCGGTTCGGCAAACGCCCTCGGCACCTTCCTGGTCGACTCGACGGTGGCCCGCGGCATCTCCCCCGGCCCCGCCGGGCTGGCCCTGACACTCGGCAGCGCAGTCTGCGTGGCCGCCCGCATCGCCGGCGGCTGGCAGGCCGACCGACGCCCCGGCCGCCAGGTGGGCGTGATCGCCGCCCTATTGGCCTGTGGCGCGATCGGCCTGCTGTTGCTCGCCGTCCCCGGAACCACGCCGCTGGTGGTCGGCGTCATCATGGGCTTCGGCC
>DASWMR010000391.1:0-12276 GCA_036399635.1 Actinoplanes sp.
ATGGTGACGCCGGTCAGGGCGAGCATCTCAGACCCACCTGCCGATCCGGTCGCGGAGCAGGCGCAGCAGCACGTCGATGGTGAGGCCGATCAGCGCGATCACGATGAGGACGGCGAAGATCCGGTCGCTGGCCAGGAAGCGCTGGCTGCGAGCGATCCGGTAGCCCAGGCCCTCCTCGCTGTTGATGAGTTCGGCCACGACGACGAAGTTCCAGGCCGCCGCGGCGTTCACCCGTACGGAATCGATCATGCCCGGAAGCGCATGCGGGACGATCACCTTGCGCAGCACCTCCCCTCGGCGGGAGCCGAGGGTGTAGGAGACGTCGATAAGCGCGCGGGGCACCTGGCGAACCACGTCGGCGGTCATCAGCGTGTTGAAGAAGACCGTGCCGATGAACAGCAGCATCACCTTCGACGGTTCGCCGATGCCCAGCCAGATCGTCAGCAGTGGGATGAACGCGCTGGCCGGCAGGTAGCGCAGCAGGCCCACCACCGGCTCGAAGAGCGCCTGGCCGGCGGCGAAGGTGCCCAGCACGATGCCGAGTGGGACGGACACCGCAATGGCCAGTCCGAAACCGATCAGGATGCGCCGGACGCTGGCCCAGGTGTCGGCAGCCAGCGTTCCGGACTTCGCCATCTCGACGCCGGCCGCCCAGACCGCCGCGGGTGAGGGCAGGAACTGGGCGGGTACCGCGCCGCTCGCTGACGCCAGCACCCAGGCCAGCAGCGGCACCAGCACCGAGCAGGCGATCAGCACGAGCCGCCACCGCCGCGGGATCGGCGCGCGGGGGGCCCAGAGCCGCGCCGCGCGCACCACCCGGCGGCGCGGCAGGGGCTGGTCGAACGGCGGTGCCGTGGTCAGCACCGTGGAGGTCATTTCGCGGCCTGGACGAATTTCGGCTCGAGCAGTCCGTCGAGCGGCGGCTTGTCGTCGGTGAGCCCGGTCGAGACCAGGAACTCGGCGATCTGCCCCGCCTGGAAGTCCAGGTTCGCGGGGGTGGTGCCGGGGGTGAACGCCTCGACGTTCTGCTCCTTGGTGAAGATTGACGTGCCGGCGTCGTACGACTTGTAGTCCGCCGCCGAGACGCCGCCGCGCTTGGCCATGATGTCGATGGCCGCGTCCGGATTAGCCTTGATCCAGGCGACCGTGTCGAACCAGGTCTGCACCAGTGCCTGGACCTCGGTCGGGTGCGACGCCACGAAGTCGGCCGAGAAGACCAGGTGATCGGGGATGGCCCCGGGGAAGTCCTTCGAGGTGGCGATCGCCGCGCTCCCCTTGAGCCCGAGGGCGGTCGTGGTGAACGGGGCGAACACGCCGACCGCATCGACCTTGCCGGCCACGAAGGCAGCCGCGGCCGCGTCGGTGAGCAGCGGGGTGAACTGGATGTCCTTTTCGGTCAGGCCGGCCTGCTTCAGCGCGAGCAGCAGCAGGTAGTGGTCGACGGTGCCCTGTTCGGCGGCGACCTTCTTGCCCTTGAGGTCGGCCACCGAGGTGATCCCGGCGCGGGCGATGATCTGGTCGTTGCCGGTGGAGTTGTCGTTGGTGAGCACCACGGTCTGCTTCGCGCCGCCGCTGACCGAGGAGAGCGTGTCGTTCAGCGTCTGGCTGTTGGCGTCCAGGTTGCCGGTGCCGAGCGCGGTGAGCGAGTCGGTGTAGGACTCGAAGTACTTGAGATCGACGGTGACCCCGTTCTCCGCGAACAGCCCCTTCTCCTCGGCGACCTGCCAGGGGAACCAGCCGGGCCAGGCGGAGAACCCGAGTCGGACGGTCGCGGTGCCGGGCGATGACTCGGCGGACGGCGTGGACGCGTCGCCGCAGCCGGCGAGCACCAGCAGGGCCGCCGCGGCACAGAGCAGTTTCTTCATACCGAACTCCCCAGGTGACCGGAACGGACCAGGCAGCCGAGGGTGTCGCAGATGACCCGGGTGGCCAGCAGCGCAGTGATCTCGGCGGTGTCGTAGGCGGGCGCACATTCGACGACTTCGATGCCGGCGAGCGGCCGCGCGTCGGCGATGATCTGGATGAACTTGAGGACCTCGCGGGGCAGGAAACCGCCCGGCTCGGGCCAGCCGGTGCCCGGAACGAAAGCGGCGTCGAGGCAGTCGACGTCGAATGACAGCCAGACCGCGTCGGCGCCGTCCCAGGCGACGTCGAGGGCGCGCTCGGCCGCCTCCTGGATGCCCATCTCGACGCAGTCGGTGACGGTCATGATGGTGGTGCCGCGCTCCCGGCCGACCTTCACCCCGGGCCGGGGCGCCTGCCAACCGCCGATGCCGATCTGGACCAGGTTCTTCGGCGGTACGTTCGGGATGTCGGTGGCGTGGAACCACGGGGTGGTGTGCATCCGCTCGTCGAGGTCGGTCTCCTGGGTGTCGACGTGCCTGTCGAAGTGGATGATCCCGAGGTTGCCCTGCAGGTGCTGGGCGACGCCGCGGACGGTCGGGTAGCCGATCGAGTGGTCGCCGCCGAGCACCACCGGGAACGCGCCGGACTCGTAGACGTGCGCCACGGCCTTGGAGATCTGGTCGAACGTCTTCTCGATGTTCGCCGGGATGGTGAAGATGTCGCCGAGGTCGCACATGGTGATCGACTCACGAAGATCAACACCAAGTTCGAAGGAGTACGGGCCATACAGCGCGGAGATTTTGCGGATGCCCTGCGGACCGAATCGGGTGCCGGACCGGTACGTCGTCCCGCCGTCGAACGGCGCACCGAGGATCGCCACGTCGTACTCGCCGCAGCGACGCACGTCCTCGAGGTAGGGCGCCTTGAGGAACGTGTTGATCCCGGCGAAGTGCGGCAACTCCCCGCGGGAGAAGGTGGGGATCGTCCGGTCCTTGATGGAGTCGGCGCCGTGCAGGCCCAGCTCCAGGCCGCGGGCGATCTCCTCCTGCCACTTGGTGGTGGGCAGCTTGGCCTCGGCGGCGACAGCGAACGCCGCCTGCGGCCCGTAGCGCTCGTGGATGGTGGGCTCGGATTCGGTCTGTTCAGGGTGATCGTGCGGGTGATCGTGGTGCAGACCCACGGGCGCCTCCGGGTGGGAGGCCTGGCCGGAGCAGCCAGGACCGATGGCTGTCTCCCGGGCTTTTGTCCCGCCGTGGAACGGACCGGCCGGGCCCGAAGGCCCGGAGCCGGAACGCCTGCACCTCTTGGACCAGTCCCCCGCCGGACGAAGCCGGCGGGGCGGAACCCTAGGCGCGCCCCACCCTGTGGTGAGTCACCTGGCATCCAAGACCCGCATCGTTGCCCGGCCATATCCCGGCCGTTACCAGCAGGTGTCGAGAACCACGCAGGGCCGGGCGGAAGGCCGGCAAGGGCGCCGGACAGGGCCCGGCCCGGGGCTCACTGCGGTGCGACGACGTTCACCATCCATGGGATGCCGAACTTGTCGATGCACTGGCCGAACACGTCGCCCCAGATCTGCTTCTCGAACGGCAGCGTGACGGTGCCGCCGCCGGCGAGTTTCTCCCACGCCTCCTCGAGGCCCTCGCCCGGGTCGCCGCTGAGGCTGACGGTGATGGTGTTGCCGGGATTGAAGGGCATACCGGGCGCGGTGTCCGAGGCCATCAATGTGTAGCCCTTGCCGGTGGTGAGCATCGCGTGCATCACCCGGTCGGCGAGGACCGGGTCGGGCGCGCCGAACTCGCCGAACGTGTTGACCTTGAGATCGCCGCCGAAGACCGACTGGTAGAACTCCATCGCCTGCCGGGCATTGCCGTCGAAGGTGAGGTAGGGGTTGAGCTGAGACGCCATCGCAGGCTCCCTTGGCTGAGATGCGGGCTGAAATGCGGGCTGAAATGCGGGCCGTCATGCGGGCCCGTGAAGGACGACGTTAGACCGGCCCCCCGACAAAAAAGAGCTCTCCGGGAGGATGTTCCTCCCGGAGAGCGGAGAACGATCGTCAGCGGTGGTCGGAACCGGCCGATTCCACCGCTGCGCGGCCGGCCTCGAGTCGCGCGATCGGCACCCGGAACGGCGAGCAGGACACATAGTCGAGCCCGACGGAGTGGAAGAAGTGCACCGACTCCGGGTCGCCGCCGTGCTCGCCGCAGACGCCGAGCTTCAGGTCCGGCCGGGTGGCCCGACCCTCCTCGGCGGCGATCCGCACCAGCCGGCCCACGCCGTCGCGGTCGATCGACTCGAACGGGGAGATGCCGAAGATGCCGAGTTCCAGGTACCGCCAGAAGAACGCGCCCTCCACGTCGTCGCGGGAGAAGCCCCAGGCCATCTGGGTCAGGTCGTTGGTGCCGAAGGAGAAGAACTCGGCCGCCTCGGCGATCTGCCCGGCGGTCAGCGCCGCCCGCGGCACTTCGATCATCGTGCCGATCAGCACCTCGACGCCCGAATCACCGACCACCTCGGCGATGATCTTCTCGGCCTCGGCGCGTACCGGCTCGAGCTCCTGGACCGCACCGACCAGCGGCACCATGATCTCCGGCCGGGGCCGGCCGCCCTCGGCGGCCAGGGCGACCGCGGCCTCCGCGATCGCCCGCACCTGCATCGCGAACAGGCCGGGGATGACCAGGCCGAGGCGTACGCCGCGTAGTCCGAGCATCGGGTTCTGCTCGTGCATCCGGCGCACCGCGGCCAGCATCCGCTCGTCCTGCTCGGCCGTCTCGCCGCGCTCCTTGGCCACCGCGACCTGCACCGCGAGGTCCTCCAGCGAGGGCAGGAACTCGTGCAGCGGCGGATCGATGAGCCGGACCGTGACCGGTAGTCCGTTCATCTCCCGGAAGATCGACAGAAAGTCGGCGCGCTGCAACGGCTGCAGCGCGCCGAGGGCGGCGCGCCGCTCCGCGTCGGTGTGCGCGAGGATCAGCCGCTCGACCAGCTCCCGCCGGTCGCCGAGGAACATGTGCTCGGTGCGGCAGAGCCCGATGCCCTGGGCACCGAACCGCCGCGCCCGGGCCGCGTCGGCGCCGGTGTCGGCGTTGGTGCGCACCCGCAGGGCGCGGCGCTCGTCGGCGTGCGTCATCAGCAGGTGCACGGCGGCGACCAGCGGCTCGTTGGCGAGGGCCGGGTCGAGGTCACCCTCGAAGTACTGCACCACCTCGGACGGCCGGACCGGCACCTCGCCCCGGTAGACCCGGCCGGTGGTGCCGTCCACCGAGATCACCTCGCCTTCGCTGAACACATGCCCGTCCACGGTGAACTGGTCGCGGCCGACCTCCATCGCGTCGGCACCGCAGACACAGGTCTTGCCCATCCCGCGGGCGACCACGGCGGCGTGCGAGGTCTTGCCGCCCCGGCTGGTCAGGATGGCCTGCGCGGCGATCATGCCGGGCAGGTCGTCCGGGTTGGTCTCGCGGCGGACCAGGATGACCGAGCGGCCCTGGGCGGCCAGCTCGACCGCCCGGGCGGCGGTGAAGACGACCTCGCCGGCCGCCGCGCCGGGTGAGGCGCCGACGCCCCTGGTGATCGGGGTGGGGTCGCCGGACAGGTCGAAGCGGGGGAACATCAGCTGCCCGAGCTGCGCGCCGGTGACCCGGGTCAGCGCCTCGTCCAGGTCGATCACGCCCTCGTCGACGAGCTGGGCGGCGATCGTGAAGGCGGCCGCGGCGGTGCGCTTGCCCACCCGGGTCTGCAGCATCCAGAGCTTGCCGCGCTCGATGGTGAACTCGATGTCGCACAGGTCGTGGTAGTGCCCCTCGAGCGTGGCCATGATGGCGAGCAGCTCGTCGTACGACTTCTTGTCGAGCCGTTCCAGCTCGTCCAGGGCCAGCGTGTTGCGGATGCCGGCCACCACGTCCTCGCCCTGCGCATTGGGCAGGTAGTCGCCGTAGACGCCGCGTTCGCCGGTGCCCGGGTCGCGGGTGAAGGCCACCCCGGTGCCGGAGTCCGAGCCGAGGTTGCCGAAGACCATGGCGACCACGTTCACCGCGGTGCCCAGGTCGGCCGGGATGCGCTCCTGGCGGCGGTAGAGCACCGCCCGGTCGGCGTTCCACGAGCGGAAGACCGCCCCGATGGCGCGGTCGAGCTGTTCGCGCGGGTCCTGCGGGAACTCGTGCCCGGTGTGCTTGGCGAAGACCTTCTTGTACGCCGTGACCAGCGCCCGCAGATCGTCGGCGTCGAGCTGGACGTCGTCGGCGACACCCTTCGCCGTCTTCGCGTCGTGCAGCGCGTCCTCGAACTCGCCGCCCGGCACGTCGCAGACGGTCTTGCCGAACATCTGGATGAGCCGCCGGTAGGAGTCCCACGCGAACCGGTCGTTGCCGCCCGCCTGCCGGGACAGCCCGGCCACCGACTCGTCGTTGAGCCCGACGTTGAGGACGGTCTCCATCATCCCGGGCATCGAGAACTTCGCGCCGGAGCGGACCGAGACGAGCAGCGGGTCGGCCTGGTCGCCGAGCCGGCGGCCCATCGCCGCTTCCAGCCCGGCCAGGTGGTCGTCGATCTCCGCCGCCAGCCCCTCGACGTGCTCGCCGGCGACGAGGAACTTCTGGCAGGCTTCGGTGGTGATGGTGAATCCGGCTGGCACCGGCAGCCCGAGATTCGTCATCTCGGCGAGATTCGCACCCTTGCCGCCGAGCAGATCCTTCAGGTCCCTGTTTCCCTCGGCAAAGTCATAGACGAACTTCATGCCGGCAACCTCCGGTTCCGATTCTGCGGCCAGACTGCCTACTGTCCCGCGATTCGTCAGGCTAAGCGGACCTTGGCCGAATAGTTAACGGCTGGTGGCGTTTTCCACAGGAAGACGGACAGCAGTGCTCGGTAAGCGCTTTCCGCGCGCAGTTCCGCGCACCTCAGCGGCGAGGTACCGTCACCTCGGTGGAGGATTTACGGCGGCGCTGCGAGGAGCGGCTCCAGGGCATCCGGGTCCCCATCCCCTTCAATCTCGATGCATTCTGCGCCGAGGTCGCGGCGCGGCGCGGCCGCCCGCTGATCCGTCGGCCGGTCCCCGGGTTGAGCACCGGCGCACCCTGCGGGCTGTGGATCGGCACCGCCGGGGCCGATCACGTCTTCTACGATCCCGGCACGTCGCCGCTGCACGCCGAGCACATCGTGCTGCACGAGGTGGCGCACATCCTCAGCGGGCACGCCGGCCCCGGCACCGGGTTCGGCCGGCTCTTCCCCGACCTCGACCCGGCGACAGTCGAGCGGGTGCTGGGCCGGGCCGGCTACCCGACCGCCCAGGAACGCGAGGCCGAGATGATGGCCTCGCTGGTGGCGGATGCCGGGCCGGCGCGCGCCGACCTGCGGGCGTACCGGGCAATGGTGGTCCTGCGCCCGCTGTGGACCGCCATGCGGGACGCCTTCCCGGAGATGATCCTGTTCGCGCCGCGCCGGGCGGTGCTCGAGCTCGCCGACGCCGGCACCGACGACGTCCGCCTGCGGCTCTACCGCCGGGTGATCGAGATCCGGGACGGCATGCTGGGCCTGCGCGGCCATCTGCCCGGATCGGCTGGTTTCTCCGACGAGCCGGGTGAGGGGGATCGGGCAGTCGTCGAGGCGCGGGCGATCGCCGTGGCGCTGCGGCGGCGGGCCGCGGGGGCACCGCGCGAGGCGAACCCCGGAACGTGGGCGCCGGTCGGCCCGGCGTTGTCGGACGAGGTGGCGTGGCTGAGCCGGGTGAGCGTCGCCTACCGCCGGATCACCGGTCGCGCCGTTCCGCCTCCCACACCTGCCGGATCAGCTCGTTGATCGTGTCCCGCCCGCGCGGCGAGACGTCGGCCGCGCGCAACGCGATCTCGGTGACCCCGGCGTCGCGGAAGGTCTGCAGCAGCTCGAGCTGAGCGTCGATGCGCCGGGTCTGCTCGTCGTCCAGAAAGTACGCCACCGGGACGCCGAAGTAGGTGGCCAGGGCAGTCAGGTGCTGGACCGTCGGATTGTCGCGCCGGCCGGTGCGCAGCTGCCAGATGTAGGTGTGCGAGATCGGCACGCCCTGAGCGGACCGGATCGCCTCGGCGACGGCCATGTAGCTCGGCTCGGCCTGCCCGGCGGGCCGGACCTGACGAAACAACCGGTCGAGCCGCTCGGCGATGGAGAAGGCGCCCACCACGCCTCCCTCCTCGTCCGGATCGCGCCGACTGCCGACATCAATGATCAAGTATCACTGACCCGGCCGCCGACGTCACCGGACCCGCCCGCGACGCCCATGAGCAGCGAGCGCGCACCGGCGCGCCCATGCACATCCCCCGATGTTGGGCGTCATAAACTGTGGTTGATGAAACCGGCATGAGCCTAAATGACCGTGACGTGCCACTCAACCCCCGGAAGGGTGGATTCCGGATGGACCTTGCGGAAGGGGGTGGACCTTGTGGAGAGAGCCGGACGGGACACGGCTAAAAAATAAGGGCGCCGCTGCGAATTCCACGGGGGAAGAACTCGCAACGGCGCACCGCGAACATTAGACGACGGGCGGCCCGCCTGTCTATCCCACCCGCTGCAGAACCGAGCCGACCAGTTTCTGCCAGTCCGCGTCGAAGTTGGGGCCGGTGCTGGCGTTGTTGAGCTGATAGATCGCGTACGAGTCGACGAGCACGACGTTGCGCGAGCGCAGCACGGCCACCGCGACGTCCGCCGTGCCGGGGTGGGCCAGCTCGTACTTCTTGTGCCGGATCACCGCGAACCCGGTCCAGGCGCTCTGCTCGAGCGGCTGGATCTGCACGGTCTCGGTGTAGGCCGGCTCGGACTTGTCCGCAGTCGCCGTGGCCGGCACGGTCACGCTGGCCGGGCAGGTCTCGGCGACTGCCCGCAGCGCGGTCTGCCCGGCCGTGGCGGCGGTGGCGTCCGGATAGACCAGTGCGGTCTGGTCGAGGGTCTGCGCGCCCTTCTGGCCCTCGTCCACGTAGGACCCGGCGACCACCTCGGCACCGGGTGGCGCGGTCGGCGGCGTGGACGTCCCGCCGCAGATGCTGACCAGCTTGCCCGGGTCGGGGGTCTGTTCCGGCGCGGCCCAGGTCGGCCCGATCTCGGTGGCCTGCAGCAGCGCGCCGCGCATCGTGGTGACGCTGAGCAGGCCGGTCGGCTCCGGCGCCGGGTCGTCGTCACCCGAGCAGCCCGCGGTCATGAGTAGCGCGCAAATGGCGGTGACAGCGACTCTCCTGGTCCGGAACATCCGGCCATCTTCGCAGACCCGCCGCCAGCGTCCACGCGCTATATGCACCAGGTCCCCCGGCGGACCCCGTCGCGCACCGGCCACCGGGGGGTTAGGTTTGCCTGAGGGCGACGTCAGGGGGCCACGGTGACCGGGATCGAGGCGCTTGCGACACGGCTGCGACGGGAGATCGGCGCGGCTCAGATCATCACCGATCGCCAGGAACTGCGGACGTACGAGTGTGACGGTCTCGCCCACTACAAGGTGATCCCGGCGCTGGTCGCGCTGCCGCACACGGCCGCACAGGTGGCCGCCGTGGTGCGCGCCTGCGCCGAGGCGAAGGTGCCGTTCGTGGCCCGCGGCTCGGGCACCGGGCTCTCCGGCGGGGCGCTGCCGCACGCCGACGGCGTCCTGATCGTCACCGCGCAGATGCGCCGGATCCTCGCCGTCGACCCGGCGGACGAGCGGGCCGTGGTCGAGCCCGGCGTGATCAATCTGCAGGTCACCCGGGCCGCCACCCCGTTCGGCTACTACTACGCCCCCGACCCGTCCAGCCAGCAGATCTGCTCGATCGGCGGGAACGTCGCGGAGAACTCCGGCGGGGCGCACTGCCTGAAGTACGGCTTCACCACCAACCACGTCACCGGGCTCGAGGTGGTGACCCCGGACGGTGACCTGGTGCGGCTCGGCGGCCGGGCACCGGACCCACCGGGCTACGACCTGCTCGGCGCATTCGTCGGTTCGGAGGGCACACTCGGCGTCGCCACCGAGGTGACCGTGCGGCTCACCCGGCTGCCCGAGTCGGTGCGCACCCTGCTGGCCGCTTTCCACGGCGTCGACCAGGCCGGCGCCGCCACCTCCGCGATCATCGGGGCCGGGGTGGTGCCGGCCGCGATCGAGATGATGGACGCGCTCGCCATCTCCGCCGCCGAGGCCGCGGTCGCCTGCGGCTACCCGGCCGGGGCCGGCGCGGTGCTGATCGTCGAGCTGGACGGTCCGGCCGCCGAGGTGGCCGCCCAGTTCGACCAGGTGACCCGGCTGTGCCAGGCGAACGACGCATTCGAGATCAGGATCGCCGCGGACGACGCCGAGCGGGCGCTGTTCTGGAAGGGCCGCAAGTCGGCGTTCGCCGCGGTCGGCCGGATCAGCCCGGACTACATCGTGCAGGACGGGGTGATCCCGCGGACCGCGCTGCCCGAGGTGCTGCGCCGGATCGACGCGCTGGCCGCCGAACACGGTGTGCGGGTGGCCAACGTCTTCCACGCCGGCGACGGCAACCTACACCCGCTGGTCCTGTTCGACGACGCGGTGGACGGCGAGGCCGGGCGGGCCGAGACGGTCTCCGGCGCGATCATCGACCTGTGCATCGAGTACGGCGGGTCGATCACCGGCGAGCACGGGGTCGGCGCCGACAAGGCCAAGTACATGCCGCGCATGTTCACCGACGACGACCTGGACACGATGCAGCTGGTCCGGTGCGCGTTCGACCCGGACGGGCTGGCCAACCCCGGCAAGATCTTCCCGACCCCGCGGCTCTGCGGCGAGCGACCCGGCCGGCACCGGGGCACGGATCCGCTGGCCGAGCAGGGCATCGCGGAGGTGTTCTGATGACCGTCCTCGACGAGCTCACCCGGCCGGCCGGCGACGGCGACGCGGTGAGCGGCGTGCCGGCCCGGCTGGTCGCCGAGCCGGCGTCCACCGAGGAGGCGGCCGCGCTCATCGCCGCGGCCCGCGACCGCACGGTGGTGATCCGCGGCGCCGGGACGAAGCTCGGCTGGGGAGTGCCGCCGCGCGCCCTCGATCTGATCGTCGACACCCGGCGGCTGGCCGGCGTCGTCGAGCACGCGGCCGGCGACCTCATCACGATCATCCGGGCCGGCACCCCGCTGGCCGATCTCGACCTGGGCGACCAGCTGCTGGCGCTGGACGGCCCGGCCGGCTCGACCGTCGGCGGGACGGTGGCGACCGCCACCAGCGGGCCACGGCGGCTGCATTACGGGACGGTGCGCGACCTGCTGATCGGCATCACCGTGGTGCGGCCGGACGGGAAGATCGCGCACTCCGGCGGCAAGGTGGTGAAGAACGTGGCGGGCTACGACCTGGGCAAGCTCTTCACCGGCTCGTACGGAACGCTGGGGCTGATCACCGAGTGCGCGTTCCGCCTGCACCCGCGGCCGACCGCGGCCCTGTTCGTGCGCGGCCACTACACCGCGACCGCCGTGGCCGGGGTGCTGGCCGCGCAGGTGGCCCCGGCCGCGATCGAGGCCGACTCCGGCCGGGGTGAGATGGGCAAGGGGGAAATCGCCGTGCTCGTCGAAGGCACCGAGATCGGGGTGCACGAGCGCGCGGCCCAGGTGGAGAAGGTCCTCGGTGGCGAGACGACCGAGACGCCGCCGCCGTGGTGGGGAGTGCCGCCGTGGCCAGCGGACGGGATCGGGATGAAGCTGTCGGTGCCCATCTCCGAGGTGGCCGGGTTCCTCGACGCGGGTGTGCCGGTGCGCGGCTCAGCCGGGGCCGGCGTGCTCTACGCAGCGCCGCGCGACAGCACCGAGGTGGAGCGTCTGCGGGCCGGGTGCGTGCGGGCCGGCGGGCACGCCGTGGTGCTGACCGCGCCGGCCGGGGTGCGCGACGAGGTGGACATGTGGGGCCCGGTGCCGGGGCTCGCGCTGATGCGCCGGATCAAGGACCAGTTCGACCCCGGCCACCGCTTCGCGCCCGGCCGATTCGTGGGAGGCATCTGATGGTCGATTCCACCTGGGGCACCGGCGAACACACTGAGCCACCCCGCGACGTTCTCGGCCCGGTCCGCGGCGAGCCGGCCTTCGACGACGAGCACCCGCCCAGCAAAGACCTGATCGGTGACTGCGTGCACTGCGGCTTCTGTCTCACGACCTGTCCCACGTACGTCCTCTGGGGTGCCGAGGCCGACTCCCCGCGCGGCCGGATCTACCTGATGAACGCGGGCCTCGGCGGCGAGCCGATGAGCGACTCGATGGTCGAGCACTACGACCGCTGCCTCGGCTGCATGTCCTGCGTGACCGCCTGCCCCTCGGGCGTCCAGTACGACCGGCTAATCGAGGACACCCGGGCGCAGGTGGAGCGCCGGCACACCCGCGGTCCCCGGGAGCGGGCACTACGGGCGGCGATCTTCGCGGTCTTCCCGTACCGTCGGCGCCTCCGCCTGCTGCGCGGACCGCTGCGGGCGTACCAAGGCTCCGGTCTGCGTGCTCTGGTGGCCC
>DASWMR010000392.1:0-5585 GCA_036399635.1 Actinoplanes sp.
GCCGAGGATCGAGCTCGAGATCGCGCCGACGCTGACCGTGCGGTTCCCGAAGAGCCGCAGCGGCAGCAGCGCCTCCTCCTTGTAGGCACGCTCGGCGAGGACGAAACCGACCAGGCCGAGTACGCCGACCAGGTAGCACCCGATGGCGCGGCCGGAACCCCAGCCCCAGTCGCGGCCCTGCTCGGCGACGGTCAGCAGCGGCACCAGGCCGATGATCAGAGTGAGTGCGCCGGGCCAGTCGATCCGGTGGTTGACGCGGGAGTGCGGCAGGTGCAGTACGCGGGCGACGACGAGCATCGCGGCGATGCCGATCGGCACGTTCAGGTAGAAGACCCAGCGCCAGCCGTCCACCCAGAGGATCTGGTCGGCGCCGGCGAAGAAGCCGCCGAGGATCGGGCCGAGCACACTCGCGGTGCCGAAGACGGCCAGGAAGTAGCCCTGGTACCGGGCCCGCTCGCGGGGCGGCACGATGTCGCCGATGATGGCCAGCGCCATCGACATCAGGCCGCCGGCACCGATGCCCTGCACTGCGCGGAACGCGGCCAGCTCGTACATGTTCTGGGAGAGGCCGCAGAGGATCGAGCCGATGATGAAGACGGCGATCGCGAACAGGAAGAACCCGCGCCGACCGTAGATATCGGAGAGCTTGCCGTACAGCGGCGTGGAGATCGTCGACGTGATCAGGAAGGCCGTCGTGGCCCAGGCCTGCAGGTTGAAGCCGTTCAGGTCGTCGGCGATCGTGCGGGTCGCCGTCGCCATGATGGTCTGGTCCAGGGCGGCGAGGAACATGCCCATCATCAGCCCGCCGAGGATCGTCAGGATCTGCCGATGGGTGAATTCCCCGGACGGCGCGGCGGCGGGCGCGCCGCCCGTCCCGGCCGCGGCCGGTGCGGTGGTCGTGGGGTTACTCACGCGTTCTCCCGTGGGGTGGTGACCGGTTGGCGGCGCAGGTGCGCCTCGACCGAGCTGTTGAATTCTTCGAATAGGTCGGTGAACGTGGCGACGCGGTCGACGGGCCATTGACTCAGCGTTTCGGAGAGCCAGCGCTGCCGTGCCTCATGCAGCCGTTCGCAGGCGGCCAGTCCGGCCTCGGTGACCGCCAGCCGCGACGCCCGGCCGTCGACCGGGTCGGCCTCCCGCCGCGCGAGCCCGGCCTTCACCAATTGGGCTGCCTGACGGCTGATCGTGGAGGGATCGGCCTGCTTGAACTCGGCGAGGTCGGTCACCCGCATCGGACCCGTGGCACGCAGCGGGAGAAGCAGCATCAGCGCGGAAAATTCCGCTCCCAGATCTTCGACATTGAGCATGCTCTTGGCCCGGGTGATCAGTCGGTGGAATCGCACAAGTTCGTCGGCAAGCCGGGAACTGCGACCCTCGTTGTCCGAATCGTGCACGACGCTGCCGTTCTACGAGCGATTGAATGCATGTACCGTACAACTAGTTGGGCAATGAATGTATTTCGGCGGCGTTGACGTTGCGTGACGCTCATCGCATCCGCCAGACGCCCGTGGTCAGCGTCTCGGCCTCCTCGAGTGCGGCCGGAACCGGCACGACGTACTCCGCCACCCGCACGAAGAGCCGCTCGGGGAAATACCCCCGGCCGGGGTCGCCAACCAGCACCACGGCGGATTCCCGGCGAGCGGCGCGCAACCGGGCGGTCATCTGCTCGGCGACGGTCGGGCTGTAGAAGACGTCGCCGGCCAGAAGCACCTCGGGATTTGCCATCTCCGGTGCGAGCGTGATGTGGTTCGCGGTCGCGTTGCGCCGGGCGGCGGCGACGGCGTCCGGATCGAGATCGGTTGCCGCCACCTCGGCGGCACCGGCCCGGGCGGCGGCGACCGCCACCACCCCGCTGCCGGTGGCCACGTCGAGCACCCGCCGGCCGGCCACCTCGGCGGGATGGTCCAGCAGGTAGCGGGCCAGGGCCTGGCCGCCCGCCCAGACGAAGGCCCAGAACGGCGGCGGTTCGTCGCTGCGGAACTCGCCGCCGTTCGTGTCGAACAGGCCGACCGGCTCGGCGACGAGGTGAAGCGAGATTTCCGGAACCAGGGGGACCGGGAGAAGGACTGTCGACGGGTGCGGCACCCGGCGATTCTGCGCCGTCCGCCGGCCGTGCCGCGCGCTATTTAACCGGCGTCACGTCGTGTTTGTGCCCTCCGCCGGCGGGCTGCGCGTTATTTGACTGGTGTCACGTCGTGTTTGCGCCGTCCGCCGCCGGGCTGCGTGTTATTCGACCGGTGTCACGTCGGCTTTGCGCCGTCCGCCGGCCGGGGTTGCGCGTTATTTGACTGGCGTTGCGTCGACGTCGGGGTGGGCCATCAGCAGCTTCGCGCGGTATTCGGCTCGGGCCTCGGCGGCCCACGGCTCGGACTCCTCCTCGAGCAGCGGGTGGGTGGCCAGGAAAGCGGCCGCGGTCAGCGGCTTGATCGCGCGATCGGCCGGCCGGCCGGCCGCGGCGGCGATCAACTCGTCGAACCGGGCGACGTCGACCCGCACCCGGTCGGGGTCGAGCGACCACCGGCCCCAGTTGCATCGCACGACGGAATCGCGGACATGGGCGCCCGGCTCAAGCCTGCACCGCAAAACCGATATGTCGGTTTCCATGGCTTTCTTCGTTATTCCAAGAAGGCCGGTCAATTCCGAGGTGGACATTTCCCCGCGCAATGCCAGCAGAGCAAGCAGACGGCGCGGACGATCACCGCCGAAATCGGTTCCCACCAGGCGAATGCCACGGGTGCGGACCTCGACGCGACCAAAGAGCTGGATGTCGAACATGTTTCGGAACTATGCAAGTGAGAAAGTTGAGCGACAAGACCCAATGCGAGGGGGCCTCTCACCCGAAAGACTGGTGATCGCGGCCGCTCGGAGCCATCCGATCATCGGGTGGTCGGGGCGGATGGTGCCGGGCCGATGGACCACCGGTCTGTTGGTACGGCGAAGATGAGAGCTGCTACTCCTTAGACTTCCTCGGGTCCGGTTCGGAGAAAGGTGGCGCATGAGTAACGGCGATGCGATCAGTGTCCTCGTCGTCGACGGCCACCAGACGTTCGCCGAGCTGCTCGGACACGCTCTGGCCGGCCAACCCGACCTGAAGTATGTGGGGCACGCCCTGACTGGTGCCGAGGCCATCCGGCTCTCCGCCGAGCTGGAGCCCAACGTGATCCTGCTCGACCCCGATTTGTCCGATGGGGACGGAATTGCCATTGCGGAGCTGATCCGCCACCGGCAGCCCGACGTTCGTGTGGTGATCCTCACTGCAAGCGATGAGGGCTCGCTTGTCACCCGGGCGACCGCGGCCGGCGCGGCGGGCTTCCTGTCCAAGAACGGTGCGCTCGGTGACGTGCTCAACGCCCTGCGCACCGCCCACGGCGGCGGGATGACGGTCTCCACCGACATCCTCGCCCGTCTGCTGCGCAGTACGTCGCCGATGGTCGCGCCGCGCAGCAGCGGCCTGACGGTCCGGGAGGACGAGGTGCTGCACCTGATGGCGGCTGGGCTCGACGCCCGGGCCATCGCCCGGCGGCTCGGCATCAGCCTGCACACCTGCCGGGGATATGTGAAGGCGGTGCTCGCCAAGCTCGGCGCGCACAGCCAGTTGGAGGCAGTCGCTATCGCCACCCGCCGGGGGCTGCTTCGACCCGGCATGCGGTGACGTTAAGTAGTTGTTGCCGACACTCATCCGCGCAGACGCAAAATCCGTACCTGTTCACGGGGTGCTATGCCGCGACAGCGGTACCAGGGGAGGGCTTCGCGTGGACCGAACAACAGCTGACGGCGCACCGTCCGATGTGGCGGTTGCGGGTCTGTCGGCTTCGCAACCCCGGGGGTCGGCCCGGCAGAGCGACATGATCTATCGGCGGCCGCCGGCCAGGCCGCCACAGACCGAGCCGGGTGGGCCATGGTTCGGCCCCAACGGCGAGATGCCAGCCGGGGTGGTGCCGGAGCCGGCGGGCACCGAGCAGCGGATACCTGGCACCGGGTCGCGCCGGCTCGACGCCACGCCGACCGGCGAGCGGCGCAAGCGGGCGACCGGGGAGCACCGGCCCGCTGGGCGCCGTGACCGCGCCGCGTCGACCGGCGAGCAACGGGCCGTCGACCAGGACGGCCAGCCCCGGGCGGTCGACGGTCCAGAGGCGCCCGACTTCGAGTCGGCCACGCCCGGCGGTTCCGGCCGAGTCTCGTTCGGCTTCACCGCCGGCCCGATCTCACCCAACCGGCAGGCGAACGCACCGGTCTCACCGGCGTGGCCGCAGCCGGCCGTCTCGACTTCGACCGAGGCCGACGTGCAGGGCGGCTACGACGTGCAGGGCGGCTACGAGCCGCAGAGCGGGTACGAGCCGCAGCGCGACTACGAGGCGCCGGGGCGGTACGACGGGCCGGTCCAGCCGAGCTATCCGGCTCAGCAGTTTGGCGAGGCCGGTGGTCCGCCGCCGCTCAGCGTGCCGGCGCAGTACAACGGGGCCGCCGATTTCAACGCGGCCCAGGCAACTACGGCGCAGTTCGACACCGGCCAGTCCGGTGCCGGCCAGTCCGGTGCCGGCCAGTTCGATGCCGGCCAGTCCGGTGCCAGCCAGTTCGATAGTGGCCAGTTCGATAACGGCCAGTTCAATGCGCTGGCCGACTTCACCGGGCCGGCTCCGTTTGTCCCGGCTCCCTTCTCGGCGGCCGATGCCACCGTCGCTGGTCAGGCGGACCGGGACGCCACCGACGCGGTCGGCTGGCCGTCGCCGATCCGCCCCGACGGGATCAACCTCGAGTGGGTGCCGGCCGGCAACCCGGCAACCACGGACGACCGCGGCGCCCGCTGGGCCGACGGCCCACAGGTGACCGCCGCCCGCTACGCCGACGGCACCGGCGAACGCCGCCCGGTGCGCGACGAGCTGCCCCGGGTTCCGGTGCCCGCCGAGTCGGCGAAGCCGCGCCAGTCGCGGCTGGTCACGGCCGGCATTGTGGTGCTGAGCGTGGTCGTGCTGCTGGCCGGGACGGTGGTCGGGGTGGCGTACTTCTCCGGCTCGGACGACAAGCTGGACGAGGTTCTGCAGCTCGGGGCCGGCAAGCCCACCGGGAAGACGGTGACCGCGCCGCTGGACAACCGGAGCAAGGCGAGCTTCGAGCTGCTCTCCGGAGCCAACCTGGTCAGCCTGAGCATCGGCGAGCTCGGCGACGACCTCTATCGGATCACCACTCCGGCGGACGCCGGCATCCTGCCGAATCCGGCGATCAGCAACGACGACGTGAAGCTGCAGGTCACGCCGGACGGCAACGGCACCGGTGGCGAGATCGAGGTGGTGCTGGCCGCGAAGGTGAAGTGGTCGCTGCGCTTCTCCGGCTATGTCGAGCAGCAGCGCCTCAATCTCACCGCTGGTCAGGTGAGCGGCATCGAGATGGTCGCCGGCACCCGCCGTGCTGAGCTCGCGCTGTCCCGCCCGACCGGAACCATCCCGCTGAAGATCAACGGCGCGATCGACGAGCTGATCCTGAAGGCCCCGGCCGGCAGCCCGGTGCGGGTACGGGTGGACGGCGGCGCCAAGACGGTGGTGGCGGGCACGCGGACACTCCGTGATGTTCCGGCCGGTTCCACCATC
>DASWMR010000393.1:0-8277 GCA_036399635.1 Actinoplanes sp.
CGCGACCTCGCCGGCGCAGTCTTGTCCGGGCATAACACCTCTCGCGGCAAGGGAAACGACAGTAGCGGGCGCACCGACCTCAGAGGTCACGGCACGAATATGGCGGGCGTCATCGTTGGCCGAGGGCACGGGTCGGACGACGGTGTCCTCGGCATTGCGCCCGCCGCGAAGATCCTGCCGATCAGCGCACCGATCGGCAGTCTCAGCTCGTCAACGTTCATGACCGAGTCAATCGATTTCGCCATCGCCCGGCACGCAGGCGTGATCAATATGTCGTTTGGCAGCGCGGGTGGCGAGACGATGCACCAGGCTATCCGGAAGGCCAAAGCCGCGGACATCGTGCTGGTCGCAGCGTCCGGCAACCGCGGCGGACCGCCGGGGGACTATCCCGGTAAGTATTCGGAGGTGTTGGCCGTTGGGGCGTACGGCCGGAACCACAAGATTGCGTCGTTCTCGGTGGGTGGGCCGCAGGTTGACCTGGCCGCCCCTGGCGATCAGATCGCCACCACCAGCATCGGGCCCACCGGCTACGACATCAGTAACGGCACCAGCGAAGCCGCCGCCGTGGTCAGCGGCGCCGCAGCGCTGCTGCGCGCCAAGTACCCCGAGATGAGCGCCGCCGAGGTCGTGCATCGCCTCACTGCCACCGCGGACGACGCCGGCACGCCGGGCCGCGACGACAGCTACGGTCACGGACGGTTGAACATCGTCCGGGCCCTGACGGCCGACGTCGCTCCGCTGCCGGCGACCACCGCGCCAGCGGCCACCGCGAGCGGCGAGGCGGGGTCGAATGGCGAGGCGGCAGCTCCGGCGCCGCCGGACACGACCGACCTCCCCAAGGCCGCCAGCCCGATCCTGCTGGCCGCCGTCCTGGCCGGCGTGGTGTTGCTGGTGGGTGCGATCGTCGTCGCCGTCATGCTCCGGCGCCGCCGGCACAGCGTCTGACGCACCGCTCTGGATCTTGTTTTCTACGCTGGGCGGATGCTTGCCCACCCTGGACTCCGCTTCGCCCACCACACCGTCACCGTTCCGCTCGACCACGACCGGCCCGACGACGGCACCATCGAGGTCTTCGCCCGCGAGGTGGTCGCCTCGGACCGGGCCGGTGACGATCTGCCGTGGCTGCTGTTCCTGCAGGGAGGCCCGGGCGGGAAGTCGCCGCGGCCGCTGCGCGCGGAGGGCTGGCTAGGGCACGCCCTGAAGACGCACCGCGTGCTGCTGCTCGACCAGCGCGGCACCGGCCGCAGCACCCCGATCACCGCGCGCACGGCCGCCGTGCGGTCCGGCGACGACCTGGCGGCGTACCTCCGGCTCTTTCGAGCCGACAGCATCGTCGCCGACGCCGAGATCCTGCGGGACCGGATCGCGGGTGGCGCCACCTGGGACACACTCGGCCAGAGCTACGGCGGCTTCATCACGATGGCCTACCTGTCCACCGCCCCACAGGGCCTGGGCACCTGCTACATCACGGGCGGCCTGCCGGGCCTCACGGCAACACCCGATGACGTGTACGCCCGTACGTATCCTCGGGTGGCCGCCCGCAACGCCGACTTCTACCGCGCGTTCCCCGACGACGCCGCGACGGTGCGCCGGATCGCCGACCACCTGACCGCGACGGACGTACGCCTCCCGGACGGCGACCGGCTCACCGTCGAGCGGTTCCGGGTGCTCGGCAGCTCGTTCGGGATGAGCACCGGCCTGGCCCAGCTGCACTGGCTCCTCGACGAGGCATGGGACGGCCCGGAGCTGACCGACACCTTCCGGCACGAGGTCATGCGCCTGACCGGCTTCGTCGACGTGCCGCTGTTCGCCCTGCAGGAGTTCACCTTCGGCCAGGGCGACCGCCCGACCGGCTGGGCCGCGGCGCGGGCGCTGGGCGCGCATCCGGAGTTCGCCGCGGACGCCGACCCGCTGCTGTTCACCGGCGAGATGATGTACCCATGGATGTTCGAGCAGATCAGCGCGCTCAAGCCGTTCGCCGCGGCCGCCGACATCCTGGCCCGTGCCGATGACTGGCCGCTGCTGTACGACCCGGCCCGGCTGGCGGTCAACGAGGTCCCGGTCTTCGCCGCGGTCTACGCCGACGACATCTACGTCGACGCGGTTCTCTCGCTGGAGACGGCAGCCGCGGTAGGCAACCTGCGCACCTGGCTGACCAACGAGTATCACCACGACGGCCTGCGTTCGTCCGGCGACGGCGTCCTGACCCACCTGATGGAGATGGCCGCCGGCCGCCGCTGAGCCACCGGCCGGTCAGAAGCGTCCGCCTCCACCGACAGCCGCCGCCTCCGCCACTGCATCCGCCGGTTCGGCGGTCGGCCGGGAGCGGCCTCCGCCACTACTCCCGGTGGTTCGGCGCCCTGGTCAGAAGCGGCCGCCTCCACCGCGGCGGCCGCCACCACCTCCACTGATTCCGCCGGTTCGGCGGCCGCGCGAGGCGCTTCCGCCGTAGCCGCCGCCGCTCCAACCGCCTCCGCCGGCCCCGCCGGCCAGGATGCCGCCGAGCACCGCACCGGCGAACGAGCCGGCGTCGAAGCCCCCGGACCGGCCGTAGCCGCCGACTGCACCGCCACCCCAGGTCTGCACGTCGACCCGGGCGGCCTGCCCGGCGTTTGCGGCCAGCTGGCGGGCCTGCTGGGCCTCGGCCGCTGCGGTGACCGGGTCGGATGCGGCCAGGCTCTCGGCACGGGCGAGGTGGCGTTGCGCCTCGGACAGCGACGCCCGGGCACCCGCATCGACCGCCCCGCGTCGCGTCGTGATGAAGTCGTTCGCCGCGATGACCTCGGCCCGGGCCACCGGCAATGCCTGGGCCAGGAGCCCACGGGCGCGGCCGTCGCGCTCGGCCGAGTCGCGCGCCTCGGCGAGGGCGGCGTCGAGGGCAGAGTCGGCGGACTGGAGCCGGGCGACCGCACCGACCGGATCGGGTTGCGGCACCGCGAGGGCGGCGCGGACCTCCGCCAGCACCTGCTCGGCGCCGGCGACCGCGGCGCCCAGCCCGGCCGGGATGGCAGCCCCGCCGTCGAGCACGGCGCGGCCGGCCGCGACCTCGGCGGTCACCTCGGTGATGAGCGCGTCGGCCGCGGTGCGCGCGGCGGGTAGGTCGGCGGCGGCCCGGTCGACCGCGGCGATCAGCTGATCGGCCTGATCCACCGCCTGCTCCGCGGC
Source organism: Actinoplanes sp. (assembly GCA_036399635.1). GTDB lineage: Bacteria > Actinomycetota > Actinomycetes > Mycobacteriales > Micromonosporaceae > Actinoplanes. The sequence continues at coordinate 3,166 of DASWMR010000393.1, forward strand.
GCGCAGAGCCAACGCCGCTTCGGCCCGTTCGCCACCCGGCACCTCGTCCCCTTCCGGAGCTCCGGAGGCAGGGTCGGAGGCATCTCCGGAGGCATCGTTGGAAGCTGGGTCGGAGGCATCTCCGGAGGCATCGTTGGAAGCTGGGCCCGAGGCATCTCCGGAGGCAGCTTTGAAGGCTGCGCCGGAGGCGGCTCCGTAGGCAGCGTTGGAGGCAGCTCCGGAGGCAGGGCCGGGCACGCCGCCCGGGCCGGGTGCTCCCGGCGCTGGGCTGGTGGTCGCCTTGGTCAGGGCGGTACGGGCGTGCCTCAGGGCGGTAGCGGCGAAGGACAGGCGCTCGCCGGCCTGGTCCACATTGGTGGCGATGGCGGTGACCGCGCCGCCGGCGTAGCGGGCCTGCAGGTCGCGGATGGTGGCCTCGGCCGCGGGCAGGGCCGCCTCGGCCGTGGTGCGGCGCCGGTCGAGCTCGTCGGCCACCTCGGCGGCCCGGCCCTCCAGGTCACGCAGCCGTTCGAAGGATTCCGACTCGGCGTCCAGCCGGGCGTCGGCCGCGCGGCAGTGCTCGATGATCTTGGCCAGCGTGCGGCGGCGGGTGGCCTCGTCCGGCTGCGGCTCGTCGTCGAGGGTCATCCGCAGGCGGAACGCCTCGGCGACGTCCTGGCGGGAGGACTCGAGCGCGGCCCGGAACGGTTCGGTGGCGGCGGCACCGTATTGCGCGGCGGCCATTCCCAGCTCCCGGTCGCTGGCGCGGAGGTCGTCGTCGAGCTCGATCAGCAGCGCGTTGGCCTGGTTGGACAGCTCCGCCAGGGTCGGGCCGCCCGCCTGGTCCGCACCGGTGGCAGGGGCCGCGGCCGACCGGCGGCGGCGCCGCAGCGCGACCCAGGCCAGCGCGCCCGCGATGACCAGCCCGAGGATCACGAGCACCCAGATCAGCGAGCCGGACCCGGAACCGGCCTGATCGGCGTATCCCTCGGCGGCGGCGACCACCGCGCCGGACCAGTCCGCCTTGGCCAGGGCCGGTTCGATGTCGCGCTCGGCGACCTCGCTCAGCTCGGCGTCGGTGAGCCGCGGGTCGTCCGGGAAGGAGTAGGCGTACGCCCGGTCGCCCGTCGCGACCGCAAGCAGTGCGTCGCGGTCGCCGAGGTCGCTGAGCCGGGCCGTCTCGTCGGTCCACGCCTGGGCCGGGCTGCCGTCGAACGAGTCGACCAGGACGACGAACAGCTGCAGACCGGTTTCGCGTTGCAGGTCGGCGAGCACCTCGTCGACCGGGGCCCGGTTGCCGAGCACGCCGCCGGGATCGGTCACCTGCGCGGCGAGTCGCTCGGGTGTCGCGGCCAGGGCGGCGGGCGCCGGCAGCACCGCGCCGGCCAGGACCGCCGCACCGGCTAGGGCCACCCTGCCAACCAGGGCCACCCTGCCAACCAGGACCACCCTGCCAGCTAGGGCCACCCTGCCAGCTAGGGCCACCCTGCCAACCAGGACCACCCTGCCAACCAGGACCACCAGGGCGGCGAGCGGGGTGGCGACGGTTCGCCGCAGCATCGTTGTCACCGGTTCAACCTAGCCGGACCCGACGGGCCGACTCGATCCCGACTCGGGTTCGTGCCGGGGAACGCAAACGGCGGGGAGGGGGTAAGCCCTCCCCGCCGAGTGTGCGGGACGATCAGGGAGCGAGGTTGAAACTCGGGTGCGGGGGCTGGTTGTAGGCGGTGTTCTGCCAGGCAACCGCCTCGCGGTACATCCGGTCCTGCATCAGCGACACGTGCGAGATGGTGGTCGCGTCGGTCGTCTGGTAGATGCGCAGGGCCTTGTTGTCGGTCGTCGGCCAGATGACCTCCTCGCGCCAGTCGCCGAGGATGTCGGCCTGGAGCGACGGCGTCGCCTTCGTGCCGTTGTTGGAGTGCACGCCGCTCGCGGTCAGCAGCCGGGTGTCGGCGCTGGTGCCGTACTTGTTGATGGTGGTGCCGTCGAGCAGCTCGCGCAGCCCGTCGCCGTCCCAGTAGATGGTGAAGTTGATGTTGGACGGCTTGCGGCCGATGTTGGCGCCGTTGCTGGCCGCACGCAGGCCGTCCACGCCGGAGGACCACGACTCGGAGCCGGCGCTACCGGCGTAGATGTTGTCCGAGACCCCGCGGCCGTTGTCGCAGGCGCAAGCCGGGGCGGACCAGATGATCGCGCCGGTCTTGGCGTCGTTCATGTAGTGCGCGAAGTGCGTCTTGTCCTCGGTCGGCTTGAAGACCTCCAGGCCGGCCCGGCTCGGGAGCAGGTCGCCGACGTGCAGCGCGTCGCCGTGACCCTGGCCGGTCTTCCACAGACCGGCGCCGTTGTCGTCGATCGCCATGGCGCCGTAGACGATCTCGTCCTTGCCGTCCTGGTCGACGTCGGCGATGGACAGCTGGTGGTTGCCCTGGCCGGTCCACGCGGAGCCGTTGGTGGACGAGTTGCTGTCGAAGGTCCACTTGCGGGTCAGCGCGCCGTTACGGAAGTCCCAGGCCGCGATGACGCTGCGGGTGTAATAGCCGCGGGCCATGATGATGCTCGGGTAGGAGCCGTTGATGTACGCGGTGCCGGCCAGGAACCGGTCGACCCGGTTGCCGTAGGAGTCGCCCCAGGCGGAGACGGTGCCGCGCGCGGGCACGTAGTCGGCGGTGGCCATCGCCTTGCCGGTCTGCCCGTTGAAGACGGTCAGGAACTCCGGCCCGGTCAGGATGTAGCCGGAGGAGTTGCGGTAGTCCGCCGTGGACGAACCGATGACGACACCGGTGCCGTCCTTGGTGCCGTCCGCGGTCTTCACCGCGACCTCGGCCTTGTTGTCGCCGTCGTAGTCGTACACCTGGAACTGGGTGTAGTGCGCGCCGGCCCGGATGTTCTTACCCAGGTCGATGCGCCAGAGCCGGGTGCCGTTCAGCTTGTACGCGTCGAGGAAGACGTTGCCCGTGTAGCCGGCCTGCGAGTTGTCCTTGGCGTTGGTCGGGTCCCACTTGAGCACGATCTCGTACGAGCCGTCGCCGTCGAGGTCGCCCACGCTGGCGTCGTTCGCCACATAGGTGTACGCCTCGCCGGAGGGCGTGGTGCCGCCTGCCGGGATCTGGATCGGCACGTCCTGGTTGGTCGCGAGCGTCTGCACCGGTGCCTCGGCAGCGGCCGCCAGCGTCTCGACGCCATTGAGGACCGGCCGCACCGTGTAGGTGGCGCCGGCCGGCGCTCCCGCATCGGTGTAGTTGGTACCGGCGGTGACCGGCGTAGCGTTGACCTTGGTGGTGCCCCGGTAGACGTTGAAGGCGGTGCCCGCGGCATCCGACTTCAGCAGTCGCCAGGAGAGGTAGTTCCCCTTGGTGGTGCGCATGCTGACCAGGCCACGGTCGAGGTTCTCCGACGTGGCGGTCGAGTCGGCAGGCGCCGCGGTGGGGAGGTCTGCGGCGTTGGCGACGATGGCGGTGATGGTGCCGCCGGTCGCGAGGAGGACTCCCGCAGCGGCGAGGGTGAGACTCTTGCGTAACCGGTGCGGGCGGGAACCGGTGTTGCTGGCACGATTCATGGGGATTTTTCCAATGCGTCGGGGCCGCATTGCCGAGCGCCAGGCGGTGAGCGGTGCCGGTCAGGGGAGGGCCGGGGCCACCAAGCGAGGTATGCGGCGTACGTCGCTTCCTGGGGAGGGGAAAGCGCTTACCTTGGCCGTCCGTAACTTAAACGCAATATGCACAAGCGTCAATATTTTGGCACCGAAAGATCCGATTCACGATGAACGACGCCGGGCTGGGTTGCTTCGGCAGCGTATGGGAGCGCTCCCAAATCCTGGGTTGATCGATTGACCTCGTTGCCCCGCCTGCAATAGCCTGCGACTCCCCGTCACGGGCGCTGCTTCCCCAACAGCGCCCGTCCCCTTTCACCTTGCGGAACGAGGAACTACTCATGGCCGGGTTGAGAACCAGGCGCCGGAGCCTCTGGCTAGCCGCTGTCATCGCCCTACTGACCGGCCTCGGCTTGCTGACCGCGAACATCGCGGGCGCGGCCACCACCCCGACGACTCCCACGGCGACCGCGCCGTTCGCAACCACGGCCGAGACCACCGTCGCGGCCATGCAGCCCGGCTGGAACCTCGGCAACTCGCTCGACGCCACCGGCAGTGACGAGACCACGTGGGGCAACCCGAAGGTCACCGAGGCGCTGCTGGACAGCATCAAGGCGCAGGGCTTCAAGAGCATCCGCATTCCGGTGACCTGGGGTCAGCACCAGGGCGCGGCGCCGGACTACACGATTGAGGCGGCCTATCTCGCCCGGGTCAAGGAGGTCGTGGACTGGGCGCTGGCCGACGGCTTCTACGTGCTGATCAACATCCACCACGACTCGTGGCAGTGGATCAGCGCGATGCCGAGCAGCCACGACACGGTGCTGGCCCAGTACAACGCCGCCTGGACCCAGATCGCCGCGGCCTTCCAGGCCGAGCCCGCCGAGCTGCTCTTCGAGAGCGTCAACGAGCCGCAGTTCACCGGTGCCACCGACGCCGCCCAGGAAGCCACCCTACTCAACGAGCTGAACACCTCCTTCCATCAGATCGTGCGGGCCTCCGGCGGCGGAAACGCCACCCGGGTGCTGGTGCTGCCGACCCTGCACACGTCGGCCGACCAGGCGCTGCTGGACGGGCTGGCCGCCACGATCACGGCGCTGAACGACCCGAACATCGCCGCCACGGTGCACTACTACGGCTACTGGCCGTTCAGCGTGAACATCGCCGGCACGACCACGTTCGACGCCACCACCCAGAAGGACCTCACCGACTACCTCGACCGGGCGGCAGCCACCTTCACCGCCAAGGGCATTCCGGTGATCCTCGGCGAGTACGGTCTGCTCGGCTTCGACCGGTCGCTCGCCGCGGTGCAACCGGGTGAGGTGCTGAAGTTCTTCGAGTTCCTCGGCTACTACGCCAAGCTCAAGGGCATCACCACGATGCTGTGGGACAACGGCCAGCACTTCGACCGCACCGCGCTGGTCTGGCGCAACACCGAGCTGTACGCGCAGATCAAGTCCAGCTGGAGCACGCGGTCCGGCACCTCGACCGACCAGGTCTTCGTGTCCAAGACCGATGCCGTCACCGCCAAGACGCTGACGCTGACG
>DASWMR010000394.1:0-6532 GCA_036399635.1 Actinoplanes sp.
GGCGCTGGTGACCTACCTGGTGGCGATGTGGGGTGTACTGGCGGCGAGTCAGGGATCGTGGGACTCGTCCGACTTCGCGTACGGGCTCGGCTCGGTCCGGGCACTCGACCGCCTGCTCGCCGACTATGCCCGGTACGAGAAGCCGGCCGAGACCGTCGCGGCGACCCGGCCACAGCTGCCTCCCGCGCCGCCGACACTGCATTTCGAGCAGCTCACCTTCACCTATCCCGGCGCGTCCCGGCCCACCCTCGACGGGCTGGACCTCAAACTCGGCCCGGGCGAGGTCCTCGCCATCGTCGGCCGCAACGGCAGCGGCAAGACCACGCTGATGAAGCTGCTCGCCGGGCTGTACCGGCCCACCGCCGGCCGGGTGCTGGTCGACGGCGTGGCGCTGGCCGAGCACACCCCCGCACAGCTGACGGCGTGGCGGCGCCGCCTCGCGGTGGTCTTCCAGGACTTCGTGCGCTATCCGGTGTCGGTCGCCGACAACATCGGCCTGGCCGCTCCGGAACACCTGGCCGACACCGAGGCGGTCGCCGCCATGGCGGCCCGCTCGGGGCTGCTCGAGCACCTCGGGAACCTGCCCGAGGGCCTCGGCACCTCGCTGGCGCACGGCTCGGCCGGCGCAGTCGATCTGTCCGGCGGGCAGTGGCAGCGGCTGGCCATCGCGCGGGCCATGTTCGCGGTCGGGTGCGGCCGCCAGGTCCTGGTCCTCGACGAACCAACCGCACACCTCGACGTACGCGCGGAGGCCGCGTTCTACGACCAGATCGTGCGGGACATCGCCGGCGTCTCGATCGTGCTGATCTCGCACCGCCTGTCCACGGTCCGGCACGCCGACCGGATCGTGCTCCTGCAGGACGGCCGGATCACCGAATCGGGCAGTCACGCCGAGCTGATCGCCCGCGGCGGCGAATACGCGCGGCTGTTCGAGCTGCAGGCCGCCCGATTCGCCGACGTCGCGGAGGACGCATGAGATCACGGCCCGCATCACGGCTCCAATCACAGCTCCAGGTGCTCCGCGAGATGATCGTGTTGTCGGCCCGTACCGGCCGCCGCACGATGGTCTGGTTCGTCCTGCTGGTGGCGGTCAAGGCGGTCTCGGTGGCGCTGGTCGCGCTCACCCAGCGGTGGCTCGTCGACAATGCCATCGCCGACGTCACCAACGGCATCATCGCCGCCGCCGCGGTGGGCGCGGCCGCACACGCGATCCTCTCCGTCTCCGCGCAGCTGGAACTGCACCTGCGCGACGACATCAGCGACCGCGCCGAGGTCACCATCAACCACGACATCCTCAGCGCCACGGCCGCCATCCCGACCATCGAGCACCTGGAGCGGCCGGACTATCTCGACCGCCTCGCCATGCTGCGGGCCGGTGGGGCCAGCGGCACCCGGGCGCTGGCCGTCTCCACCCAGGTTCTCGCCCAGACCGCCGCGGCGGCGCTGAGCCTGGGCCTGAGCATCTGGCTACTGGCCGGCGTGCACCCCGCTCTCGCCCTGCTCGCCGCGGCCGGCGCGGCGCCGCTCATCCTCGGCAGCCGAGCCGACCGGCTGGTCCGCCGGGCGATGGACGCCACCTCGGCCCTGGCCCGCCGCGAGGGAGCACTGCACGATCTGTGCGTCCAGGCCACGCCGGGCAAGGAGATCCACACCGCCGGCAGCGGCCCGGAGCTCAGCCGGCGTGCCCGGGCAACCTGGGACACCGCGATGCGGCTGGAGGTCGCCGCGCGGTGGCGCGCGGCCGGGTGGCGTCTGGCCGGGTGGGCCGTCTTCACCGCGGGTTTCGCCACCGCGGTCGGCGTCGTCGCCGCTCTCACGCAGACCGGCCGGGCCAGCGCCGGCGACATCATCCTGATCATCACGCTCGCCAGCCGGTTGCGGGAGCAGCTCAGCCAGACCCTGTTCGGCATCGTCCGGATCGCCGAGGCAGGCCGGATCACCGAGCACTACCGCTGGCTGAAGACGTACGCCGCCGCGCATCCCAGCACCGGCGACGCCCCGCCGGAGCGGCTCACCGACGGCATCACCCTGGCCGGAGTCGGCTTCACCTATCCCGGCCGCGACGCGCCCACGCTCACCGGCATCGACCTGCACCTGCCGCCCGGTGCGGTGGTGGCCGTCGTGGGCGTCAACGGTGCCGGCAAGAGCACCCTGGTCAAGCTCCTGACCGGGCTCTACACACCGACCGCCGGCAGCATCGCGGTGGACGGCCGGCGGCTCGACTCGATCGACCCGGCGAAGTGGGCGGCCGTCACCACCGGCGCCTTCCAGGACTTCGCCAAGCCCGAGCTGCCGGCCGGGGAAACCGTCGGCATCGGTGACCTGCCGCGGCTCCACGACCCCGCCGCCATCCAGGCCGCCATCGAGCAGGCCGGCGCGGCCGACCTCATCGCCGCGCTGCCGAACGGCACCGCCACCCAGCTCGGCCGGCACTTCGACGGCGCCGAGCTCTCGCACGGCCAATGGCAGAAGCTCGCCCTGGCTCGTGCGCTCATGCGGCAGCGCCCGCTGCTGCGGGTACTCGACGAGCCCACCGCCGCGCTCGACCCGCAGTCCGAACACGATCTGTTCGAACGGTTCACCACGCACACCCGGACCGCCGCCGAGATGGGCACCATCACCCTGCTCATCTCGCACCGATTCTCCACAGTGCACATGGCCGACCACATCATCGTCCTGTCCGGCGGTGCGATCGCCGAACAGGGCAGCCATGCCGCGCTGCTCGCCGCGAACGGCGAGTACGCCAAGCTCTATGCGATGCAAGCCGCCGCGTACGCCCGTTAACGCGCAGCTCAGCGTTCCTCGTCACCATGATCGCCGGTTCGGTTGACGCTGACGAAGGGTAGGCCCGTAGGCAGGGACGCCCGGTGCGGGCGCCCCTGCTGTGGTTCAGCGGATCAGGACTAGCACTTGTTCGTCGTCCACGACGTGAGCGTCGTGTCCGTCGGCTTCGGGCAGAGGAACTGGTCGTAGCGGGTGTCGTTGTCGATGTACCGCTTGAACCAGGAGATGCTGTACTTCGCGATCGTCGTGTTCGCTGACGTCGGGGCGCTGTGCGACGCGCCCTTCAGAATCGCGATCCCCTTGGTGGTCGAGGACGGGATGCTGTTGTAGAACGGCGTCGCGTGCGAGGAGGGCGGCGCGACGGTGTCGCTCGCGCCGGCGAAGATGAGCGTCGGAGTCTTGACTCCGGTCCAGGTCTTGGTGGTGTGGTACGGCGCCAGCGGCACGCTCGCCTTCAGCGATGTGCGGGTCGTGGTGGCCTGCAGCGAACCGCCGCCGCCCATCGAGTACCCCGTCACACCCAGGCGGGTGGCGTCGATCCGGCTCTTCACCGCGCTGGTCTTCGTCAGGTAGTCGAGCGCCGCCAGCAGCTGCGTGCCGCGGGAGGCGGGCGAGTCCGTCGTGGTGGTCGTGTCGATGTTGAACACCACGAAGCCCTGCGACGCGATGCGCGGGGCGAGCCACGCCATCGCGGACTGCACGTTGGTGAAGCCGCCGACGAGCGCGATGGCGCCGAAGGTGCCCGCCGTCGTGTCGGTCGGGTAGTAGATCGTGCCGCCACCGAAGCCGGTCACGCTCGAGCGGGCGACGACAGTCGACGCGGTCGCGAACGAGCCCCGCGTCGCCTCGATGCTGGCCTTGGTCGGTGCGGGTCCACGCTCGTACGGGTTCGCCGCCGCGACGATCGGCGCCGCCGTGGTGACCTGCGCGGACGCGTCGACCGCGGCCGTGACGAGGCCGGCGAACAGGGCCGCCGCACCGGCGAGCGCAACAGCTCCCCGACGTAAGGTGGAAACGGGCATTGGGGGCTCCCCAGGGGGTGTGGGTGAGTGATCCCCCGGGTCGGCATCGCAGTGTGAGCCACCCCGAGGGATCTATTTACCGCGATTTTGGTGGGTGATGTTACCTCCAGGTAATCCCAATTGACTCCCTGCCAACAAGCTATGGCCGCCAACCGGGGCGACGCGACGGCGCCCGGGCCACGCGTACGCGCGGCACCGGGCGCCGATACTGCCGAGGGCTATCTGGTGCCCAGCACCGCGGCCGAGGCGAGCCGGGCGCGGCCACCGCAGCGGGTCACGGTGATCCGCACGTACCGGCCGAGGCCGGTGAACTCGACGCGATCGCCGGTGACGTTGCGGGCCGTGGTGGTCCAGCGCCGGCCGTCGGCCGAAGACTCCACCCGGTACGTGACGTCGCGGCGGCCGGCGAAGTCGACCTCGACGCCGGTCAGCTCGCGCTGGCGGCCCAGGTCCACCTTCCAGGACGATGCGCCGGCCGGCACCCAGCGGTGGCCGTGCGCGTGGTCGGTGGGGATCTCCTCCGCGGTGTACCGGCTGTAGTTGTAGAGGCGCTTCGCCTGCGGCAGCGGCCGCCCGGTCACCTTCGCCGCCAGGTCACACGGCCCGTTGGCGTACAGGTAGGCGTGGTCGCCCATCACATAGTCGAGCACCTCGGTGCGGTCGTCGCCGCAGATGTCGCCGCGCATCATCCGGCCGTCGACTGCGAAGGTGGCGACGCGCGCACCGGTGCCGTCCCAGATGCCGGCCACCTCGCCGCAGCCGCGGTTCCAGGAGAGCAGCAGGTCACCGTAGGTGCCGTCCCAGTTGTGCAGCGGCTCCAGGACGGTGCCCCAGCAGCCGAGGGTGGTGCGGTCCTCCTTCCACAGCTTGGTGCCGGCCGAGTCGAGCAGGAACAGCGCGTCCTTGCCGGTGGCGGCGGTGCGGTCGACCCGGTCCAGGCCGGCGACCTCGAGGCCGGGCAGCTCGGGGCGGAAGTCGCCGAGGGCGACCTGCTGCGCCTCCACGGCGTCGGTGTTCTCCCACAGCCGGGTGCCGTCCCAGTGGTACGCCTGCGTGCTGTCCCCGCCCTTGCCGGCCCCACCGAAGACGATGTCCTCGGTGCCGTCCGAGTCGAGGTCGCCCACGCCGATCGAGTCGGGGTGGTCGGCCATGTCGGCGGTCCAGACCAGCTCGCCGTCCGGAGTGACGAAGTCGTAGCCGGACTGCAGCTCCTGCCGACCGTCGTCGTCGAAGTCGTGCGGATAGGGCCGGTGGCCGGTGACGCCGGTGTGCGTCCACAGCAGGTTGCCCTGGTCGTCGGTGGCCCAGACCTGGTTGTAGCGGTCCTTGAACACCAGGTCCTGCGGGTGCGCCAGACCGCGGAAGTTGGCGATGATGAGGGTGTCCCAGGCGTTCGGGCCGGGCACCGGGAACTCCCGGACGAGCTGGCCGGTCTTGCCGTCGAAGACCCGGAACATGGCGTTCATGATCGCCAGCACTTCGTTGTCGCCGTCGCCGTCGAGGTCGTAGATCTCGGCCGGGATGTCGGTGCCGTTGTTGGTCACCCGCGGGTCGGGGGTGCCGACCTGCCACAGCGAGGCACCGGTCCCGATGTCGAAGGCGGTGAGCGCCCGCACCTGGTGCCCGATGTAGACGTCGCTGGCCATGTAGTCCGGCTGCATGGTGACCAGATCGAGCCGACCGTCACCACTGACGTCGCCCAGCAACAGCCGGGCCCCGGTGCCGCCGGCGCTGGTGTCCACGCTGGTGATCAACTGCGGTTCGAGCGAGGGCGGGGGCTTCTCGGCGGCGTTGGCGGCGCCGGCCGGCAGCAGCGCGACAGCGGTGGCCAGCGCGGCAAGGACGGGGATGACTCTCATTCAGACTCCTCGGGGGCGGTGGGGCCGCGGTGGTGCGGATAGGTGAGCAGAGCGGCTCTGCTCACCTATACGCACCACGCTCCGGCCGCGAGATGATATCTGCAGCCACCTATCTCTGCCGTCCCGCTGCGGGGTTCCGCCGAGACCGGCTCAGGGCCGGACCGCCTCGGCGTGAAAGACCTGATCACCGTACGGAATGTCGGTCGGGGTGTGTGCGATGCGCCCGGTGCACAGCCCGCGGCCGTGGGCCCGCAGTGCCGCGAGCAGCTGCCGCGCCGTCTCACTGGGTCCATCGTCATAGGTCAGCGCGATATAGCCGCCGGGGCAGGCGGCGCCGGGGGTGGCGGCGGCGCCGGCATTCGGAAGGCCGGCGACGGCGAGCGTTGCGGCGGCGAGCAATGCCACGGCGCGGAAGACAGGGCGGTGTACGGTCATGACCGCTCCCTCACCGAGCAGTCTGCTCCACCGCTCGAAAGTATCGACGTTCATCGCCCCGTGCACGGTAGAGATTTAATTGATGAACGTCAATGAGCGAGGAACGTCAGTGAGGCGGCCTCCCGGCTGATGAGCCACTGCTCGAACTGCTCCGCCGGCACCGGGCGGGAGATGTAGTAGCCCTGCAGCTCGTCGCACCCGACGGCGTCCAGCTCCTGCCAGGTCGGCAGGTCCTCGACACCCTCGGCGATCACGCGCAGGCCGAGGTTGCGGCCGAGTTCGACGGTGGAGCGGACGATGACGGCATCCCGCTCGCTGGTGGTCATGCAGCTGACGAACGAGCGGTCGATCTTCAACTCCTGCACCGGCAGTGTCTTGAGGTACGCCATCGAGGAGTACCCGGTGCCGAAATCGTCGATGGACAGGTTGACC
>DASWMR010000395.1:0-4884 GCA_036399635.1 Actinoplanes sp.
CTGCCAGGGCGTGGCCGAGTCCCGGACCACCCCGCCGGAGCGGATCGCCCGCCACATGGTCCCGAGCCGCCGCGGCTTGAGGACCGCGTTCGCCGCCATCAGACCGCCGGCCAGCGCCCCGACCACGCCGGGACCCCAGGAGTCCTGCCCGGCCACGAAGAGACCTCGGACCGAGGTACGGCATCCCGCCCGCGGCGACCGCAACCGTTCGGGGGTCGCCGCAAGACCGTAGAACGATCCCTGAACGCTGTGCTGGAAGGTCTCGAACGACAGCGGCGTCGCGAGCTCGGCGTACGCGATCGCCTCCCGGAAGCCGGGCCATCGCTCCGCCAGCCGGGCGATCAGTCGTCCGGTCAGCTCCTCCTTGAGCTTGCGGTAGCTTTCCGGGCGCTCGTCCTCCGGCGTGCCGCGCCACTGGTCGACCACCTTCGGATCGACGAGTTCCAGTACCTCCACCGTGTGGAACCGGGCGGCCGGATTGTTCAGCGACGCGAACGAGACGTACAGCGTGCCCTCGCCGGGCGGTCGATGAAAGCCGTCGTGGTCGTCGAGGTCCGGCATGAACCAGTGGTTCTCACCGCGTATTCCGAATGCGGCCGGCGACCGGTTCATCCCGAGGAACAGCATCACTGCCGACGGTTCTTCGGGCAGGTCGGCGAGTTCCTGGCTCTGCCCGATCAGGGCGTACGTGTTGCGTACCCCCGCCGCCGAAACGACAGTGTCCGTCCGCACGTGGTACTGCCGGCCGGTGGCGGTGTCCTCGACGTCGACACCGGCGACCCGGCCACGCTCGACGACGACCTCTCGCACGCGTTGCCGGGGGCGCAGCTCCACCCCGTACCGCTGAAGGATTTCCAAAATGATCCGGCCGAGTTCCTTCGGGCCGCCCACCGGATGCGCAGTGCCCTCCATGAAGAAGGTCAGCGGGACCGCGGCGTGGTAGCCGAACGCGCTCGATGCCGGCGGAGTTCCGTAGAGACCCCACCGCGCGGCCAGCACGGCCTGCAGACGTGGATCGCGGAAGCTGCGGATGACCTGATCCCGCAACGACCGGTACGCCGACGGAAAGAGCCACTCGACGATGGGCGTACCCATTTTCCGCACGCCGGCGGGGAACGACGCGACGACGTTGCGCGCGGCCAGCCCGAACATCGCCCGGCGAGTGGTCCGGAAGAACCCGTCGATGGCCTCCGCCTCGGCCGGGAACCGCTCCGCGAGCCTCGCCCGGAACAGCTCCTTGGTGGCGGGGACGGCGAAGTCGAACTCGGGGAAATGCAGGACGTCGTAGTCGTCCGGCAGCGGCGAGAGCTGCACCCGACCGTCCGTCATGAACTCGAGGAACGGGCCGGCATTCGCGCTGATGTAGTGCAGCCCGGTGCCGAATTGGAATCGCCCGGCCCGGGAGAACTCATGCGTCATCCCGCCGAGCGTGTAGTGCTGTTCAAGGACGAGAACCCGCTTCTCCCCGAACTGTGCGATCGCGCGGGCCGCCGCGAGACCACCCATCCCCGACCCGATCACGACGACGTCGACTTCTTCCTCTGCAGACATGATCAGAGATTCGCGCAACCGACTTGACAGCGACGGAATTATCCGTGAACCCGGGGCGGAAGAACCGCTCGATCTCGTCCATTTCCCGTTCAGCGCTCCGTCGTAGTTTTCGATGGACGAAAGGACGAGAATGATACGAGAGAATCCGACGATCGTGCTCGTGCACGGAGCCTTCGCCGACAGCAGCGGTTTCAACGCGATCACCAAGCGGCTGGTCGCCGACGGTTTCCCGGTGATCGCGGCACCGAACCCACTGCGGGGTCTCGCCTCCGACGCGGCGCAGGTCAAGGCGCTGCTGGCCACCATCGAGGGACCGATCGTGCTGGTCGGTCATTCGTACGGCGGCGCCGTCATCTCCGCCGCCGCCACCGGAAACCGCGAGGTGAAGGCGCTGGTCTACCTGGCGGCCTTCGTGCCGGAGACCGGTGAGAGCGCGCAGGCGCTGGTCGAGAAGTTCCCAGGTAGCACCGTGGGCGTGTCCCTGAAACCCGTTCCGTTGCCCGGCGGCCAGGTCGATCTGTACATCGACCCGGGGGTGTTCCACCGGAATTTCGCGGCCGACGTGCCCGCGGAGGATGCCACCCTGTTCGCCATCACCCAACGTCCGGCCACCGGCGAAGCGCTCGGCGAGCCGGCCGCCGGCCCACAGGCCTGGCACACGGTCCCGAACTACAGCCTGATCAGCGGCGCCGACCGGATCATCCCACCGGCGGCCCAGGAGTTCATGGCACAGCGATCCGGCGCGACGGTCCAGATGGTCGAGGGCGCCTCGCACATGGTTTTCGTCTCTCGCCCCGGCGCGACGGTGGCCCTTATCGAGAAAGCGCTAAACGAAAATGTATAAGAGCGAAAAGGCGAAGAAGTGGGGCCTGCGTATCCACATCTTCTGGTACGTCGTGGCCAATGTGGCCCAGATTCTGGTGTGGTGGTTCGCGACCCCGGAGCTCCACTTCTGGCCATTGTGGTCCATTCTGGGGTGGGGCATCGGTCTGGCCGCGCACATCTGGGCGGACCGGTCCTCGTCCCGATCAGTACTTCGGCGCTGATCGAAGGACGTAGCAGCAGGCCCGCGGCGAACCTAGCCGTCAAGCTCCCGCAATAGCCTCTCGGCGCGGCGCGCGTACAGATGGGCTTCGCGTTCCACGGACAGCGAGCGCGCTCGTTCGGCGGCAGCTCGGACGACCGCGCCGGGCTCGCCGCGGGCCTGCAGCAACCGCGCTCGGATCAGGAGAATGAGTCCCTCGGGATAACGCTGGCCGAACGTGTCGAGCGCCCAGTCGGCCCGGTCAAGGGCTGCGGCAGCCTCGCCGGGCCGCCCTGCCGCCAGCCACGCCTCGCCGAGCAGCCCGAACCAGGTGGCGACACACGAGCGTGGCGGGTCGAGCAGATTCGTGGTGACCAGTCTCTCGATCTCGGCTGCGGCGTCGGCCGGATTCCGGCCGGTCATCGCCAGCGCCCAGCTGCGGGCCAGCCGCTGATACGTACCCTGGAAGACGAACGTGAACTCGGGGTCCACCGCGATGCCCCGCTCCGCCGCACGCAGTGCGCGCGCGGGGTCGCCGCTGTTGGCTGCGGTCCTCGCCGCCATCGAGGCCCAGACCGTGACCATGTACGGGTCGTCCCCGGCAGTGACCTCCAGCGCGTCGAACAGCGCCTGCGCCGTGCGGCGGTCACCGTGCTGCGCGGTCATCTCCGCGAAGATTGCGGCCGGGAGCATCTGCAGGTCGTGCCGCAGCGGGTCGTCCTCGCGCCGCGCCGCGTCATCGCTCAGAGCTTGGCCGCCCTGGCTCAGATACCGGACACCCTGCCCGATGTTGCCGATGGCCCACTGATGGATGCCCCAGGCATTCAGGCCGTAGGCCCGGATAGTCAGATCGGCGGAAGCCTGGCCATTCTCGAACAGCTGGCGCGCCAGCGGTGCGGCACGGTCGAGCTCGATGCACTGTGCGTGTCCGGCCCAGCGGGAGAAGAGGAAGTCGGTGGCCTCTCGGTGCCTGCCGAGACTGCGTGCCAGGTATTCGCTGCGCTCCAGCAGGTCGAGCGCTGCGGTGCCGCCGTAGATCGATCGCATCCCCACCACCGCGGCAAGCTGCTTCAGTGCGGACAGCTCCAATTCCGCCAGGCCGGCCGCCCGGGCGACCTGCGTGGCGGACCGCAGATGTCGCTCGGCGGCCTCCAGCGCCGATTTCGCCGCCGCGCTGCTGCCCGCGCGCAGTAGCGCGACCGCCGTCCGCTCCGAGTCGGCGAGCGGGCCAGCGGCCCACAGATGGTGAGCGAGACGCTCGGCGGCGCCTTCGGCGCCTGCGGCGGTGTGTTCGAGCGCGTCCGCGATCCGCAGATGCAGTTGGGCAGCCGCCCTGGACGGCGTGCCTTCCGCGACTGACTCGCGGACCAGGTCATGGGTGAAGCGGAGCGAGAACGGATCATCGGGGGCCGGCCGGAGGAGGTCGAGGGCCTCCGCGGGCTCGAGGCGTACGAGACAATGCTGCGCATCCACGTCCGCGGCGTGCGCGAGCACACGGAGTTCGACGTCCCGGCCGACCAGGGCGGCGATCTGCAACAGGTCCTGGGCGTCGGTGTCGAGCCCGGCCATGCGGTCCCGGACGACGTCACGTACGGTGGCCGGCACCTCCGCCCGCATAGCGGCGGCCATCGTGATGACGCCCTCGTTGGTGACAAGCAGCCGGGACAACTCCCGGACGAAGAACGGATTGCCCGCGGTACGGGCATGGATCCTGCGGACGACGCCGGAGACGGGTTCGTGGCAGGTCTCGCGTCGGACAAGTTCGGCCACTTCGTCCGGTGCCAGTGGACCCAGCCGGATCCGGCGGTGTCCGGGCACCCGGCTGGCCGTGGCGAGGAATCGGGTCAGCTCCGAGCCGGGCGTCGGCGCACGGTTGCGGAGCGCGCCGATCAGAGCGGTGCACCGCGGGAGGCGGACCGCCAGGTGGCTCAGCAGCGCCAGGGAGGAGCCGTCTGCCCACTGGAGATCGTCGATCACGAGCACGGTGGGTCGCCGCGCCGCGATCTGCCCGACGACGTCCGCGACCTCCTCGAACAGGCGAAACTGCGCGCCGTTGTCCGGCATCAGCGGTCCGCCGGTCACGCCGTGCCGCGGCTGTACGAGGCGGCCCAGTTCACCGGCGAGCCATTGCTGCCGCTCTGCGGACGGCAGGCTGTCGAGCAGAGTGCCGATGGCCTGCACCCATGGCCACATCGTCGGCGTGCCGTCGCCTTCGAGGCAGCGGCCCCAGACGATCAGCGCGCCGCCGCGGCCCGCCATCGCGGTGGTCTCCTCGAGCAGGCGCGACTTGCCCACGCCGGGCTCGCCCT
>DASWMR010000396.1:0-4235 GCA_036399635.1 Actinoplanes sp.
TGCTGGCCCTCGGCACCGGCCGGATGGGGCTGGTCGTCGGGCAATTCAGCACCGCGTACCCGAAGGCGACGGCCACCGCCGTCCTGCTCTTCGCCCTGCTCGCGGTTCCGTTCTGGCTCTTCGTCTCGGAGCTCGACTTCCTCGAGCGGGAACCCGCCGAGCTGCTGGCGGTGGCGTTCGCGTGGGGCGCGGTGGTCGCGACGTCGGTGTCGATCCCGGCCGCCGCGGCGCTCGAGGACATGATCGCCAAGCTCGGCTCGCCCACCCTCGCCGCCGCCTGGGGTGCCGCATTGGCCGGGCCGAGCGTGGAGGAGACGGCGAAGACGCTGGGCGTGGTCGCGATCGTGCTGATCGCCCGGGATCAGATCAACAGCGTGCTCGACGGCATCGTCTACGGTGCGATGGTCGGCCTGGGCTTCCAGATCACCGAGGACATCGTCTTCGCGGTCGGCGCCGTCGCCCTGGCCGGTCAGGGCGACCAGGTGCAGCCGGTGGTCGCCACGTTTCTGCTGCGCGGATTCCTCGCCGGCGTGTGGAGTCACACCCTGTTCAGTGCGCTCGCCGGAGCCGGCATCGGCTATCTGGTGGTGCGCCACGAGCGCGGCCGGGCCCACCGGGCGGCCGTCGCCGTGCTGGCGGTGCTGGGTGCCTGGGCCTCGCACGTGCTCTGGAACTCGCCGCTGCTCGCCGACGGTCTCGGCAACGGCGCGCTGGCGCTGCTCGCCGTGCTGCTGCTCAAGGGACTCCCGCCGCTGCTGCTGATCCTGCTGCTGGTGCGGCACGTGCACGACCGGGAAGCCGAGTACTACGTCGGCCAGCTGGCGACGCTGCGCGACCCCGAGCTCATCACCTCCGGCGAGCTGGCGGTGCTCGGCTCCGGCGCGCGGCGCACGGCGGCCCGCCGGCATGCCGGGGCGCGGGCCGGCTGGCGGGCCACCGCAGCGGTACGCCGTCTGCAGCGCGCCCAGGCCAGGCTGGCCGTCGAGCTGAGCCGCACCGGGGGCACGACGGCGGCCGGCCCGGCCGGGGCACGCTGCGCCGCGGTCCGCGAGCAGCGCGAGATCCTGGTCCGGCTCGGCCACGCCGAAGCGGTCACCGGCCCCCGCTCATGGCGGCACACTGCCTCGACCGTGGGCACCACGGCCGTGGCGATCGCCGTGGTGTGGGTCGCGTTGTCCGCGCTCGGCGGCTCCTGAAAGCGGCGGTTCAGGTCAGGCCGTCGGCGGCAGGCCGCCGTCGCCGTCGACGATCGCGTCCGGGTGACCGTCCTGGTCGAGGTCGACCATGGTGATGTCGACCTTGCCGTCGCCGTCGGTGTCGAACTGGAAGAGGTCGGGCTTGCCGTCCCCGTCGGTGTCCGAGACCCAGACGTCGGGTTTGCCGTCGCCGGTGGTGTCGGTGGCGATCAGGTCGACGCGGTCGTTGCCCCGCGTCTCGACGGTGTCCTGCGGCTCGGTCATGTGCTGGCCTCCCTGTGGTGTGGGTCCACGACATTCCCGCGGCCCGATCGGTCGACCCGACAGTAGGGCCGAAGTCACAGCCTCGCGAGCCGAGACCCGCCGGTAACGTTCATCCGATGGACATAGCGGCCGACAACGTGCGGGATCTGTTGACCGGTGGGGGCGGGACGCTCGGCGAGCGAATGGGCCTCAAGCTCAGCGAGGCCTCGCCGGAACGGGTGGTCGGCACGCTGCCGGTGGAGGGCAACACCCAGCCGTACGGGCTACTGCACGGCGGCGCCTCCTGCGTTCTCGCCGAGACGCTCGGCTCGGTCGGCGCGGTGATGCACGGCGCGACCGTTGACCGGCCGTTCGCGGTCGGCGTGGACATCAACGCCACCCATCACAAGTCGGCCCGGTCCGGCGAGGTCACCGGGGTTGCCACCCCGGTGCACCGGGGCCGCACGATGGCCACGTACGAGATTGTCATCACCGACGAGAGCGGCGATCGGGTCTGTACGGCACGAATCACCTGTCTCCTGCGTGGTGCGTAATTTTTTCCGAGCCGACGGGCGGACCTTGACCGATCCACGTACCTTTTCTCACGTGACTGACGTTCCACAGCACGCCTTCGACGACGCGGCGCTCGTGCTCGAGAGCGCGCTGAGTGGCGACAGTGACGCTGTGGTTTGCACGTTCGACGCGGTGGTCGACCGCTGCGGCGTCATCGGGGCCTACGACGTGGCCTGGTGCCTCGCCGCCACCATGGTGGGCCAGGTGCCGGCCGCCGGCGCGTGGACTCTCGACTTCCCCGGCATCGACGACGCGCGGTACGACAAGCGGTGGGTGGCCCGGTTCGTCAGCGCCTACATGAACGGCGACTTCCCGACCGGGGAGGCGTTGTTCGGCGCCGCGATCGCCGACGGCCAGCTGCCCGACTGCCTGCTCGCTCTCGCCGGCTCGACCGTCGCCACGCTGCGGCACCGGGCGGCGTGAGCACCACCACCGAGTCGGATCCGCTCCTGGCCCGGGTACGCAAACTGCTGGCGATGGCCGAGGACCCGGCGTGCACCCCGGCCGAGGCTGAGGCGTTCACCGCCAAGGCCACCGCACTGATCGCCAAGTACGGCGTCGACCAGGCAATGCTGGCCGCGGCCGACCCGGCGATCGACCCGGTGGGCGACCGGATCGTGGTGGTCGACCCGCCGTACGCCCGGGACAAGGCCGGCCTGCTGGTCGCGGTGGCCGCGCCGCTGCGCTGCCGGGTCGTCCACCTCACCCGGCAGGGCACCGTCCGCAGCCACCTCTTCGGGCACGTCGCCGACCTGGACCGCGCCGAGCTGCTCTTCACCTCGCTGCTCGTGCAGGCGGCACACGGGCTGTCGGCAAGCCCGGTGCCGTGCGGCGAGCACCCCGCGGCGTACCGCAGGTCGTGGCTCGTCGGTTACGCCCAGGCCGTCCAAGGCCGACTGTGGGCGGCCGAGCAGTCCGCGACGGATGCCGCCCCCGGTGCCGAGATCGTCTTGCTCGACCGCACCGAGCAGGTCGAACAGCGACGCGACGAGACCTATCCCCGGTTGGCCCGGCTCGGCCCCCGCCGGCTGGGCGGCAGCGGCCGGCTGCGCGGTTACCACGCCGGGCAGACCGCCGACCTCGGTGGCCGGGTGCCGGTCAGCGGCTCTTGAGGTAGAGCGCCTTCGCGTACTGAGTGGCGGCGGCCTCGTTGTACATCTTCGCCTGCGCCATGTACCACTCGTTGTCGGCCAGCGCCTTCCGGCATTGGCTGGTGCCTTTCCAGCGGATGTCGGAGTCTATTTCGGACAGGCCGCGCGCCTTGAACTGCCGGCGCATCGCCATTTTGCCGGACCGAAACGCCTCGGCCGCCTCCTCCGCCTGCTTCATCGCGGCGAACGCCTTCTCACTCAGCGCCTCCGCCAGGTTCCAGGCCGCCTGCTCCGTCGCGTTCGTGAATGTCAGCACGCCGTTCCTCCTTGAGAGCACCGGTTCCGGAGAGTGCAGGGTGAAGATTGAGCGATGCTTCTCCTCATCGATCTGGACAACACTCTTATCGACCGCCGGTCCGCCTTCAAGAGGTGGGCGGATTCTCGCTTCGGCGTCGCGCATACGCCCTGGTTGATCGATGCGGATCAAGACGGCTACGAGTCGCGCGCCGCCCTGGCCGCGCGGATCGCCGCCCGGTTCCGGGTGGACGAGATCACGATCCTGGCCGAACTGCAGGCTGGCATGGTCGACCAGATGGTGCTCGATCCGCGCGTCGCAGCGGCCCTGGCCGAGGCGGTGGCGGCCGGCTTCGTCCCGTTCGTGGTCACCAACGGCACGGTGGCGCAGCAGGAGGCCAAGCTGCGGCACACCGGCCTCGACCGGCTGGTCGCCGGCTGGACCATCTCGGAGGGCGCCGGCGTGCGCAAACCCGACCGCCGCATCTTCGAGGCGGCGGCCGCAGCGGCCGGCTTCCCACTCGACTCCACCAGCGGGCGCGCCGACCGCTCCGTAGCCGGCTGGATGGTCGGCGACCAACCGGCAAACGACATCAGCGGAGGCGCGGCGGCCGGCTTGCGTACCGCCTGGGTCTCCGACGGTCAGCCGTGGCCGGCCGACGCCAGCCCGAGCCCCACCCTGATCGCCCCCGACTGCGCAACCGCGCTACGCGAGATAACCGGCTTGCCCGGTGCCAGGCCGGGCCGATAGATCGGGCATCATGGACCTCACCCTTCCCACCCCGAACGAGCCGCGCGATCTCCGGTGGCATCCCGGAACCAGTCACAATGCTGCTGG
>DASWMR010000397.1:0-4547 GCA_036399635.1 Actinoplanes sp.
AGATCACCACCGACCTGGCGGACGCGGTCGTGCTGGCCTCCGGCGGCTACGGCAACGTCTTCTTCCTCTCCACCAACGCCAAGGGCTGCAACGTCACGGCGTCGTGGCGGGCCCACCGCAAGGGCGCGCTGTTCGCGAACCCCTGCTACACGCAGATCCACCCCACCTGCATCCCCGAGTCGGGCACGCACCAGTCGAAGCTCACCCTGATGAGCGAGTCGCTGCGCAACGACGGCCGGGTCTGGGTGCCGTTACGCGGCGGCGACTCGCGCACCCCGGCGGAGATTCCCGAGGACGAGCGCGACTACTACCTCGAGCGGATCTACCCGTCGTTCGGCAACCTGGTCCCCCGCGACATCGCCTCGCGCGCCGCCAAGAACGTCTGCGACGAGGGCCGCGGCGTCGGCCCCGGCGGGCTCGGCGTCTACCTGGACTTCGCGGACGCGATCAGCCGGCTGGGCCGTCCGGCGGTGGAGGCCAAGTACGGCAACCTGTTCGAGATGTACCAGCGGATCACGGGCGAGGATCCGTACGAGCTTCCGATGCGCATCTATCCGGCGGTGCACTACACAATGGGCGGTCTGTGGGTCGACTACGACCTGCAGTCGACGGTCCCCGGCCTGTTCGTGGTGGGCGAGGCCAACTTCTCCGACCACGGCGCCAACCGGCTCGGCGCGTCCGCGCTGATGCAGGGCCTGGCCGACGGTTACTTCGTGCTCCCCACCACGCTCAGCAACTACCTCGCGTCGAACCCACTCCCGCCGGTCTCGCCGTCCGATCCCGCGGTCGTCGAGGCGCGCACCGCCGTCGAGGAACGGATCGCCAAGCTCCTGTCGATCGACGGCGACCGGACCGTGGACAGCTTCCACCGCGAACTCGGCCACATCATGTGGGAGTACTGCGGCATGGAACGCACCGAGGAGGGCCTGACCAAGGCGATCGGGCTGATCCGCGGCCTGCGCGACGAGTTCTGGCAGCGGGTCAAGGTGCCCGGCACCGGCGAGCAGCTCAACCAGAACCTGGAGAAGGCCGGCCGGGTCGCCGACTTCCTCGAGCTGGGTGAGCTGATGTGCATCGACGCGCTGCACCGCGGCGAGTCGGCCGGCGGCCACTTCCGGGCCGAATCGCAAACGCCGGACGGCGAGGCGCTGCGCCACGACGACGAGTTCAGCTACGTCGCCGCCTGGGGCTTCTCGCCGGACGGGAAACCCGTCCTGCACAAGGAACAGCTCGACTTCGAGTACGTCCACCCGAGCACCCGGAGCTACAAGTAATGGACATCAAGGTAAGGGTGTGGCGGCAGAGCGGCGCGGCCGACAAGGGCAGGATGGTCACGTACGGCGTGAAGGACATCTCGCCGGACGCGTCGTTTCTGGAGATGCTCGACGTCCTCAACGAGTCGCTGATCCTCGACGGGGACGACCCCATCGCGTTCGACCATGACTGCCGTGAGGGCATCTGCGGCGCGTGCAGCATGGTGATCGACGGCGTGGCGCACGGCCCGGAGAAGGCCACCACGACGTGCCAGCTGCACATGCGGCACTTCGCCGACGGCGACGTGATCGACGTCGAGCCGTGGCGGGCCGCCGCGTTCCCGGTGATCAAGGATCTGGTCGTGGACCGCAGCGCGTTCGACTCGATCATCCAGGCCGGCGGCTACATCACCGTGCCGACCGGCGCCGCCCCCGAGGCGCACGCCACGCCGGTGCCCAAATCCGACGCCGACGCGGCGTTCGAGGCGGCCACCTGCATCGGCTGCGGCGCCTGCGTGGCGGCCTGCCCGAACGGCTCGGCCATGCTGTTCACCGCGGCGAAGGTCGCCCACCTGGGCCTGATGCCGCAGGGCCAGCCGGAACGCGACACCCGCGTGATCGACATGCTGCAGGCGCAGGACGACGCGGGCTTCGGCGGCTGCACCAACATGGGCGAGTGCACCGCAGTCTGCCCGAAGGGCATCCCGCTGACTTTGATCGGCCGCCTCAACACCGACTACCGCAAGGCAGTCACCGGCAAGAGCTGACCGAGCCGAACGGGGGGCCGGGCACAACGGCGTGCCCGGCCTTCGGCATGATCGACGGGTGCGAAGCCTCCTGGCCGCCGCCGGCATCTTCGCCGGCACGAACGTCGACGACCTGATCGTCCTGACCGTACTGTTCCTCGGCGCCCGGGCCGCCCGCCGGCCGGTGTGGCGGATCTGGGCCGGTCAGTACCTCGGCATCGCCACCCTTGTCGCGGCGTCCCTGCTGACCGCGCTGGGCCTCACCCTGATACCGGACCGGTTCGTGCCGCTGCTCGGCCTGGTCCCGCTCGGCCTCGGCGCGTGGGGCCTGCTCCGCGCCTTCGGCGACGGCGCCGAGGACGAGCCGGCGGCCACCGCGAACGGGGTGCTCCCGGTCGCCGCCATCACGATCGCCAACGGCGCCGACAACATCGCGGTCTACACCCCGGTGCTCCGCACGATGGGTACCGACAACGTGCTGGTCCTGGTGGCGGTGTTCGCGGTGCTGGTGGCGGTGTGGTGCGCCGCGGCCTCCTGGCTGGGCTCCCACCGCCGGGTGATCGCGGTCGTCGAGCGGTACGGCCGGTGGCTGGTCCCGCTCGTCTTCGTCGCGATCGGCCTGGTCATCCTGTCCGGGGCGCGCTAACGCCTCAGGGACCGGCCGGGTCACTTTGGCGCCGGAACCAGACGCCCGGGCGCACGCTGCCGGCCAGGCTTGCCGCCGCCATCGCGGCGACCAGATTTCCCACGAAGCCGGGCACGCCGTCGGCACTGGCCAGCGCGATCCCACCGAAGACCAGGAGCAGCCGGATGACGATCCCGGTGCGGGACGTTCCCGGCTTCAGTACGGTCTCGGTGGCCGGATCCACGGCGGCCGGCGCGGGCACCGCCGCGCGGAGCCGCTCCAGCTCGGCTGCCGTGCCGATCGCGGCGCGGTGGCCGGGCTCAGCGGCATAGTGCGCGATTGCACCGGCCAGGAAGTCGGTGTCGACCCCCTCGAAGTCGATCTTGCGAGAGTCGCCGCCCAGCATCGGATCCGGTCGGGCGAAGACGAGCCGAAGCTGGAACGGGGTCTCGCCCGGCCGGACCGGAGACTCGGGATCGAGTGCCTCCCAGGGGACGACGACCGAGCTGAATAAGCCGTCCACCACGATCGCGGCCGGAGTGAGTCGCGCACCGGCACCCACCCAGGCGGCCCGCGTCGCATAACCCCAGAAGCCCAGCACACTCCCGATGATCAGCGCGGCGGTCACCTGGTCCCGGCCCGCGGCAATCTCCAGCCCGCCCACGACGACGAACATGACGGCTGCCGGGGCGACGCTCAACGCCATCAGCGGGCCGACGCCAAGCCGCGGCGTGTCGAAGGCGCCGTCGAGCAGATCAAGGGCACGCGGCCGGCGCCGGTTCAGCACGTTCGCGATGACCAGCGACATAACGAAGCTGAGCAGGAAGACCGAGCAGAGCAGCACGTACGCGGCCGGCCGCGCGGCGGGCACCAGCACGGCGGCGGCACCGACCAGGGCGGACGCGGCCGAACCCCGGATGAGCAGCGTGCGCCGGTGCAGGGCGAGCATCCTCGACCAGGCGGACAACGTTTCCCGAACCCGCACTCCGACCCCCCGCTCCGACGAACCTCCGGAAGAGTCTCCGCGACCGGTGGACCGGCCGCCTATCCCCAGGTCGGCCCGCGCTTCCAACCACTTGGGGCGCGGAAAGATCCCTTCGGAGCGGGCGGCCGGGGTCAGCGCCGCACTGCCCACACCGCGGGAGCGGCGGCGACCTCGGCCGGGGCGGTTGGCGGGCGCCGCAGCAGGACGGCGGTCACCAGGATCGCGGCGAGCACGAAGCCGGCCGCCACCAGGAACGCCTGGCTGTAGCCGAACCGCAGGGCCGCGACGGCGGACTCCCCCACGCGCGAGTCGGTGCGGGCCGCCGCCACCGCAGCCAGCACCGAGAGACCCAGCGCCCCACCGGCCTGCTGCGCGGTGTTGCTGAAGCCGGACACCATCCCGGTGTCGGCGGGTGCGGCGCCGGCCATCGCCAGCATGATGATCGATGGGACGGTCACCCCGACACCGAGGCCCATCACGATCAGCGGGAGCAGCATGTCTCGCGGGTAGGACGGGTCGGTTGGCATCGCAGCGAGCAGGACCAGCCCGGCGAACAGCGCGGCGAGCCCGGCGAGCAGCACCGGCCGCGGTCCCAAGCGGGCGGTCAGCCGCGGCGCGGCGAAGAGCGAGACCAGGCCGATCACGATCGGGGTGGGGAGAAACGCCAGGCCGGTGCCGAGCGCGTGGTAGCCCAGCACCCGCTGCAGGAAGAGCGCAACCAGGAACTGGAATCCCATGCCGGTGGCGAAGACCAGGAGCACGGCCCCGTTCGTGGCGAGCAGCCACCGGTCGCCGAGCAGCCGGAGCGCGATCAGCGGCCGGCGCGCGAAACGTTGCCGGACGAGGAATCCGACGATCAACACCACGGCGGCGGCGCCGGGCACGGCCGCGGCCATTCCGACTCCGGGCGATGCGGTACGCACGATGGCGTACACCCC
>DASWMR010000398.1:0-5657 GCA_036399635.1 Actinoplanes sp.
CGGCGGTGTCGTGACCAGCCCCGCTGAACAGCGCGTCGACGGCCGCACCGCGCGCTCCGAGCGCACCCGCGCCGCGATCGTCGACGCCCACCTGCAGCTGATCCGCGAGGGCGACCTGCGACCCACCGCCGACCGGATAGCCAAGCTGGCCGGCGTCTCGTTGCGCGCGCTGTGGAGCCACTTCGCCGACATGGAGGCGTTGTTCGCCGCCAGCGGCCGCCGGGTCCTCGAGATGCGCGACGCCGCCTACCGCCCGATCGGCACCGACCTGCCACTGGCCGACCGCATCGAGGCCTACTGCCGGCAGCGGGCGCGGCTGCTGGAACAGATCGGCCCGACCGCGCGGGCCGCCGCTCTGAAGGAACCCTTCTCGGAGACCCTGCGCCGCTACCGCCGGGTCCATCTGGAGCGGGTGCGAGACGAGCTGTCGATGCTGTTCGCCGCCGAGTTGGCCGGCGACGAGGAACTGCTGAACGCGTTGACCGCAATCAGCATGTGGCCCACCTGGTCCACCTGGCGGAACACCATGAACATGTCGACAACCGCCGCCCGGGCCACCCTGTCCCGCACGATCACCGGCTTGCTGGCGCCGAAGCCCTGAACCCTCGTACGCCCTCCGGCGCGCTCGAAATCCGCGGCGCCGTCGAGCATGCCGTGCGCGAACGGTTCGATGTCCGGACACCGTCACCGCGATCACCCGGCGGTGGCCGGCGCGGATGAGTTGCGGTCGGGCTGGGCGTTGCTCAGGCGGATGCCGCTGAACTCGACCGTGCTGGTGATCACCTCTGCCCAGAACGGCCGCAGATTCTGCAGCAAGCGGAGCTGGATGCCGGCCGCGGCGTGACACTCGATCAGGTCACCGACCGGCTCGGCCGGCCCGAGCGGGGTCACCGGCTCGACCGCGACCTGCGCATACGGCGCGGTGCCGGGAGCGGCGATCGGCCGGAACAGCCGGGCCGGCACTCGGTACGCGTACAGCCGGGTGTTTCGCATCGCGTCCCACCAGGCGTACTCGATCGCATGCACCCGCTCCCCGCAGCCGGCGCCGATGATCCGATCTCGGTCCACATCGGACGTCCGCTCGGTCACCCAGGCCATCGCGCGCGGGCATTGACGCGGAAACCAGTAGCTCGGCGCCTGGTGGCGGTCGACCGCCCAGACGTACGCCTCCGGCTCGCTCGCCGTGACCGCGACATGCGGCACGAAGAGCTCGATCGTCGGATCCTCGGAGAAATGCAGCACCTCATCGTCCGCCGGCCGCATGTGAGCCCTCCCCCCATAGCGTTCGCACCGCTCAGTGATACCGCATCATCGACCCGGTCCGCGTGCCCACCGGCCGGCCGGTGGATAGTGTTCCGGGGTGACCGATACCGATCGTGAGTTTCTGCGGACAACCTTCGGCCAGGACGCCCACCTCTACGACCGGGCGCGCCCCGGCTACCCCGAGCAACTCTTCGACGATCTGGCCCGGCTGACCGGCCTGGGCCCGCAGTCCCGCGTGCTGGAGATCGGCTGCGGCACCGGCCAGGCCACCCTCTCGCTCGCCCGGCTCGGCTGCACCGTGGTCGCCGTCGAGCTCAGCCCGGCGATGGCGACCGTCGCCCGCAGCAACCTCCGCGACTTCCCGAACGTCACCGTCGAGGTGTCGGCGTTCGAAGACTGGACCCCGCCGGCCGCGGCTTTCGACCTGGTGGTTTCCGCCACCGCGTTCCACTGGGTCGACCCGGCCGTCCGCTTCCACAAGGCGGCCGACGTTCTGCGCCCCGGCGGCACCCTAGCGGTGATCAACAGCGAGCACGTGGCCGGCGGCACGGAACGCTTCTTCGTCGACGCCCAGGGCTGCTACGAGCGTTTCGACCCCGCGACACCACCGGGCCTGCGCCAGACACCGGGCGATGAAATCCCCGACGACTCCAGCGACTTCGACAGTTCCGGCCGTTTCGGAGCGGCCCACTTCAGCCGCTACGAATGGGAACAGCCGTACACCACTCGCACGTACCTCGATCTGCTCATGACCTATTCCGGCCACCGCGCCCTGCCGCAGACCGCACGCCACGGACTGCTCGCCTGCCTGGCCACCCTCATCGACCGAGACCACCACGGCCAGATCAGCAAGCGATACCTGACCCGCCTGACCGCCGCCCCCAAGACACCCGACCACCCGTCTGCCGTTTCGCGCAGATCGTGGTAGCGGCGGCGCGCCTTCGCCGCCTTCCCTCTGGTGGCCGTCTGCCCGCCTGCCGGTTCACCACTGCACTACGGTGCGCGCTCCCTCACCTCGGGCCATCTGGTCGAACGCCGCCGGGACGTCGGCCAGGCTGATCCGGTTGGTGATCAAGTGGTTCAGCGGCAGCTCGCCGGAGAGGACGCTCCGGGCCAGGCGCGGGATCGCCACGTCGGTGTCGGACTGGCCGTACACCGAGGAGCGCAACGTGCGCGCCGACGAGAAGATGTCCAATGCGGACAGCGAGACCAGGTCGTCGTTGGCGCCCATGCCGACCACCGTGACCTTGCCGCCTCGGCGGGTTGCCCGCCACGCGGCTCGGATCGTCGCGGCCCGGCCGACGCATTCCAGGGCGTGGTCCGCGCCGCGACCCGACGTGCGAGCCCGGATCTCCTTGGAAAGGTTGTCCGACGACACCACGAAGTCGGTCGCCCCGGCTGCCGACGCCAACTCCTCCTTCGCCGCGGACGCATCCACCGCGATCACGTCGGACGCACCCGCCGCCCGGGCCGCCGCGACCGCCGACAGGCCCACGCCGCCGAGCCCGATCACCACGACCGACTCGCCGGGCCGCACCTGGGCGGTGTTGCGCACCGCGCCGGTCCCGGTCAGCACCGCGCAGCCGAGCAGGGCCGCCACGTCGAAGCCGAGCTCCGGAGGCACCGGGATCACCGCGTTCGCCGGAACCACCACCTGGTCGGCGAAGGCACCCAGCCCGAGCGCCACATACACCGGGTCGTTGTCCAGGGTGATGCCGTTCTCCAGCGCCGCGACGCCGGACGAGGTGGAGCAGAGCCACGGCTCGCCGTGCGAACAGAACCAGCAGGAACGACAGGCCGGCTGCCAGTTGAGCACCACGTGGTCGCCGACCGCGGCACGGGTCACGCCGGCACCGACCTCGACCACCTCGCCGGCCGCCTCGTGACCGAGCACCAGCGGGTAGGGCGGTCTCACCACACCGTTCACCATGGACAGATCGGAGTGGCAGACACCCGCCGCCCTGGTCCGCACCCGCACCTGCCCGGGCCCGACCGTCGGCAACCGCAGCTCGGCCACTGCCGGCGGTGAATCGGCGTCCCGCACGACCAGCGCCGAGATGTACGTCGTCACTGCTGGACCGCCTTCACCTGCTGGAACTCCGCCAACCCGTACGCTCCCAGCTCGCGCCCGATGCCCGACTGCTTGTAGCCGCCGAACGGCGCGAGCGGGTTGAACGCGCCACCGTTGACGTCCACGGCACCGGTCCGCATCCGGCGGGCCACCGCCATCGCGCGGTCAGCGGACCCCCAAACTCCGCCGGCCAACCCATAGCGGGAGTTGTTCGCGATCTCCACGGCTTCGTCGTCCGAGCCGAACCCGATGATCGACAGCACCGGACCGAAGATCTCCTCCTGGGCCAACTCGCTGGCCGGGTCGACGTCGGCGAAGACGGTCGGCGCCACGAAGTAGCCCTCGGCCGGCACCGGCGCCGCCAACCCGCCCGCCACCAGCCGGGCGTCGGCGCGTTCGAGGAAGCCGCGCACCCTCTCGCGCTGCGCGGCGGAGACCAGCGGGCCGAGCCGGGTCGCCTCGTCGAACGGATCGCCCACGGGGTAGCCCGCGGCCGTCTTCGCGGCCAGCTCCACCGCCTCGTCGTACCGGGACCGGTGGACAAGCATCCTGGTCCACGCCGTACAGGTCTGCCCGGAGTTGAGGAACGCGTTGCCGACCCCGACCTTCACCGCCCGGGCGACGTCGGCGTCTTCCAGGATCACGTTCGCCGACTTGCCGCCCAGCTCCAGGGCGACCCGGGCGATCCGGTCGGCGGCCGCGTGCGAGATGGCCCGGCCGGTCGCGGTCGAGCCGGTGAACGACACCATGTCGACCTGCGGATGCCCGGCGATCGCCGCGCCGACCACCGGGCCGGTGCCGGTGACCAGGTTCAGCACCCCGGCCGGGACACCCGCCTCGACGGCGGCGTCGACAAGCAGATAAGCCACCAGCGGGGTCAGCTCGCTGGGCTTCAGCACGACCGTGCACCCGGCCGCCAGGGCCGCGCCCACCTTCGCCACCACCTGGTGCAGCGGGTAGTTCCACGGAGTGATCGCACCGACCACACCGACCGGCTCGTGGACGATCAGCGAGTTGCCGATCGTCTCCGCCGACTGCGGGCGTACGGCCAGGTCGGCGTACCCCCGAAGGACCGTGAGGGGAAGTCCTGCCTGGACCGCCTTCGCGACCTTGAGGGGCGTGCCCAGCTCGAGCCCGACGGTTCTGGCGATGTCGCCCGCCCGGGCGGCGAGGCACGTGTGCAGGCGGTCGAGGACCGCGCCGCGCTCGGCCGGTGAGGTGCCCGCCCAGCCCTCGAAGGCCGCCCGCGCCGCCGCGACCGCGCGGTCGACGTCCGCCGCGGTGCCGGCCGGCACGTGCCCGAGCACCTCCTCGGTGGCCGGATTTTCCACCGCGATGGTCTCGGCCGAAGCCGGCTCGACCCACTCCCCACCGAGGTAGAGATGCGGGCGATCGAGGGTGGTCATCGGTGTGTCCCCCATCAGCAATCAGCACTGGACGTGTAAAAACTTACGCCGCTAGTTTAAGACTCATGGACTTCTCGCTCAGCGATGAGGAACGCGCGATCCGGGACACCGCCCGCCAGTTCATCGCTCGCGAGGTGATGCCGCTGGAGCTCGAGGCGCTGCGGCGCGAGCGCCGGCACGAGCCCGGCCTGGAGCGCAGCGAGCTGCGCGAATTGCAGCTCAAGGCGAAGGAGTTCGGTTTCTGGGGGCTGGGCACGCCGGAGGAGTACGGGGGGATGGACCTGCCCGCCGTTCTGCAGTCGCTGATCTTCACCGAGGTGGGCCGCACCTTCGTCCAGTTCCGGTTCGGCGGCGAGGCCGACAACATCCTGTTCTACGCCGACGACGAGCAGAAGAAGGAGTATCTACTGCCCACCATCGCCGGCGAGCGGATCTCCTGTTTCGCGATCACCGAGCCGGGCGCTGGGTCGGACGCCGCGAACATCAAGCTGCGGGCCCGCCGGGACGGCGACGACTGGGTGCTCAACGGCGAGAAGACGTTCATCACGCAGGGCCATGACGCCGACTTCGTCATCGTGGTCGCGGTCACCGATCCGGAGAAGGACGTGCGCAGGGGCGGGTCGACGGCCTTTCTCGTCGACCGGTCGATGGGCTGGCATTCCGAGTTCATCCCGACGATGGGCGAGGGCGGCCCGGCCTCGCTGATCTTCGACGACGTCCGGGTGCCGGCCCGCAACATCCTCGGCGAGGTCGGCCAGGGCTTCGAGCTCGGCATGAAGTGGATCGGCAAGGGGCGCTACCTGATCCCGTCCACCGCCCTCGGCATCGCGGAGAGGGCGCTCGGCATGGCGATCGAGTATGCCAATACTCGCGAGACGTTCGGCCGCAAGATCGGCGAGAACCAGGCGATCCAGTGG
>DASWMR010000399.1:0-2991 GCA_036399635.1 Actinoplanes sp.
AGCAAGTGGCTGATGCAGAAGTACCCGCCACTGGCCGACCCGCACGGCGGCCCGGATCCGCGCGCCTACAACGGTCTGGTCGACCCGTTCTACCGCGGCGCGTTCGATGCCCGGGTGCCGGTCCGCCTCGTGCACGCCGACCAGCTCGGCGACGTCACCCCCGAGACCCATCCGGTGCTGGTGGTGTCCGGGCTCTACCTGGCGGCCGACGACACACTGGACGGTCTGCGGGCGTACGCGGAAGGGGGTGGGCATCTGGTGGTTGGCCCGCGCACCGGATATGCCGACCCGGAGGGCCGGGCCCGCACCGACCGGATGCCCGCCCGGCTGGCCGAGGCGACGGGCGTCTGGTACGACGAGTACAGCAATCTCACCGACGACCTGCCCGTCACCGCGACCGCGGACGGGCTACCGCTCAACGACCTGGCCCGGGCGACCCGCTGGGTGGACGGCCTGGTCGTGGAGGACGCGACCGTGCTGGCCGAATACGACCATCCGCACTTCGGGCAGTGGCCGGCGGTGACCACGAAGGCGGTCGGCGAGGGCCGGATCACGTACGTGGGCACGGTGCCCAACCTCGACCTGGCGCGCGCCCTGCTGACCTGGTTGGTGCCCAACCGTGGCGACGGCTGGCGGGCCCTACCGCCCAGCGTCACCGCCTCCGGGGCGACGGCACCGGACGGCAGGCGGGTGCGCTTCGTGCACAACTGGTCGTTCACCTCGACCACCGTGCGGCTGCCGGTCGCCGTCGCCGACGCTCTGGGCGACGACCGTTTCGAGGCGGGCACCGAGTTGCCGCTAGGCCCCTGGGACGTACGCGTCCTCATCGAGACCGCCTTGCCGGGCCGCTAACGGACAGGTCCGTGGTACGGCGGCGGTGCGTACACGTCGCAGCGTCGGCCCTGCTCCGCACGTAGCTGTGTCGCGCCGGTGCACAGGCGCAGCTGCGGCCGTCCGCCGCCCCACAGGAACGACGATGTGGTCCGGAAGTTGGTCTTTCCGCGCCGGCACAGGTGCGTCACCGTCGACCACTCGATGCCGTCCGCCGGGCCGTTCTTGGCGAGCTGGATCACGCCGCACTTGCTGTAACTGTTCACCGCCAAGGTGCCCCGCACCGCGATCGGCGGGACCGGGTGCTCCGGGGTGCTCTGCTTCATCTGGTAGGAGCCGTAGGCGCTGATCCCGCCGACGGACAGCTCGAACTCAGACTTTCCGGCGGCTGGGGCCGGGGTCAGGGCCATTCCGATGGCGGTGAGAACGGCTACCGAAATCATGGTCGACTCCTTCGTGAAATATTGTTCAACGCACGAGGATGGTGACGACACCCCTCCCTGATCAACGACGACGCCGGTGCCGACGCGGCGGCCTCACGCCCGCGGATCGGCCATCCGACCGAAGGGAACCCGAGCTGCGCGCCGGCGTACCCGCGGTGCCAGTGCCCTGGCCTACGCACTGCGGTCCTGTCTCGACGATGCGGCCTATCGCAGCCGCGCGGTCGAACTCGGCCACGAGATCCGTACCGAGGACGGCCCAGGCGCGGTGCTCTCGCTCCTCGACTAATAGGTGTTGCGCGGGTTGCTCCGGGGCGCGACGACGTCCGGGGCACTGCGCGTACGCGGCGGCTGCGCCCACAGGAACGCACCTGGCCGAGATGCGGGCTCGGCCACCTCGGAGACCGGCACCGATACTCGATCGGCATCGGCCGGCGGCGGGTCGGCCCAGGCCGCGGTGCGTTGCGGCGGCGCCCACGTCAACTGGGCCGGTGCCGGGCCAGGCCGGGACTGCACCGCCGCGCCGGACCGCGACGGCGGCCGCCAGATCGGTGGCGGACCCCACCAGATGATCCGCTCGACGTACCGCCCGACAGCGGGCACCGCCGGCAGCGGAACCGGAGCCTCCGCCGGGGTCGGCTCGTCCGGCAGGTTGTCCGCGGCACCGGCCGTCTCGGTGTGCGCCGGCGCCGCGGCCAGCACCACTGCCGCGCCGATGGTGACCAGCCCGGCGATCCCGGCCGGCAGTTCCCAGCCGGCCCGCACGGCGTCGCCGAAGAACGCCAGCGCGATGGCCGACGGCACCGTGACCTCTGCCGCCCAGTGCACCGCCGTCACCGGCCCGACGTCGCCACGCTGGAGCGCGTTCGCATAGAGCAGCATGCCGGTGCCGGCGAAGACGAGCAGCGCGGCGGTGAGCGGCTCGGTCACCAGAGCCAGCGCGGCGCCGTGCTCGGGCACCGGCAGCACCCGGCCGACCAGGGCGGCGCCGCCCAGCGACAGCCCGGCCAGCGCCGCGATCAGGCCGGCCCTGCCGATCTTCGTCGCGGCCCAGCCGGCCAACACCACCAGCACCGCCGCGGCGCAGAACCAGAACCGGAGCTCCTCGGACGCCGCCACCTCGTGCTGGGGGCCGGCCGAGGCGGCCAGGGTGCCGAGGGCGACGATGGTGATCGCGACCGCGGCGACGTCGCGTTTACGCAGACTGGACTTGAGGATCAGCCGGGCCGCCACCACGGTCACCGCGAGCGAGCCGGCCAGCACCGACTCGACCAGGTAGACCGCCAGCTCGCGCAGGGCGATCATCGCGCCGACCCAGGCCAGCACGTCGAAGCCGATGCCGAGCAGATAGAGCGGGTGGCCCAGGGCGCGCACCGTGCTGGTGCTACGGCGGGCGGCGACGGCCTGCAGGATCGAGGCGGTGGCGTAGCAGATCGAGCCGAACACGGTGATGCCCAGTGCGACCCAGCCCGCGGTCGTCATCGCATATCACTCTGCGTGGATATCACCGTCACACCCCGATGATAGGCGCATCCGATGACGAGAAACTAGACGTCAACCACGACCAGAACCAGGCCCGCGTA
This sequence comes from Actinoplanes sp., assembly GCA_036399635.1. Classification (GTDB taxonomy): domain Bacteria; phylum Actinomycetota; class Actinomycetes; order Mycobacteriales; family Micromonosporaceae; genus Actinoplanes. The sequence continues at coordinate 2,855 of DASWMR010000399.1, forward strand.
CGTCTCCACCTGCACCGAATCCACGTCGGCCGGCGCGATCAGCGCGGCACCGTCCAGAACCGTGGCGCCCGCGGAAACCCAGCTGCCGGCCTGCTCGCGTGATCCGTCACGGGCGACGACGTAGAGCCGGCACTGCT
>DASWMR010000400.1:0-3763 GCA_036399635.1 Actinoplanes sp.
GCTGCGCTCGGTGCTCCGACTCGACCGACCCAAGTCCTATGTGCACACTGTCGGCGGCGGCCTGGGCTGGGGCATCGGTGCGGCGATCGGCACCGCACTCGGCGATCCCAGCCGGCCGGTGGTGGCGGTGCTCGGCGACGGGTGCGCGATGTTCGGGTTGCAGGGGCTGTGGAGCGCGGCCCACTACCGGGTGCCGGTGACGTTCGTGGTGGTGAACAACGGCGAGTACCGCACGCTCAAGGACACCCTCGATGCCACGCCCGGCCGGGCGGAGCGCCGCGGCCGGTACGTGGGCCTGGACATCCAGGGCCTCGACTGGGCGGCCGCCGCTCAGCTGTTCGGTATCCCGCACCTTCGGGTCGGGCATGCTGACGAGCTCCGTGCCGTGGTCGGCGCGCCGCGGTCGGGGCCGCTGATGGTCGAGGTGCCGACCACACCGCGCGCCGCCGCCCCGTGATGGCTCTTGCCCGTGGGGATGGCTCAGCTCTTGCCCGTAGGGATGGCATGGCTCTTGCCCGTGGGGATGGCTCAGCTCTTGCCCGCGGGGACGGCTCGGACGACGATCGGGGGATGCCCTCGGCGGAGATTCCCAGGTCGGTGCTCGCGCGGGGCCTGCGCCTGCTCGACGCGTTCCACGCCGACGACGTCGACGTGCCCCTCAGCGTGCTGGCCGAACGGACCGGCCTGCCGAAGACCACCGCCCACCGGCTGCTGGCGGAGCTGGTCGCCTGGGGCGGGCTCGAGCGAACCGCCCGCGGCTATCGGCTCGGCATGAGCCTGTTCGTCCTCGGTCAGCGCGTGCCCCGCCACCGTGAGCTGCGCGAGGCGGCCCTGCCGTATCTGGAGGACCTGTACGAGACCACCCACGAGAACGTGCACCTGGCGGTGCCCTCCGGCACTGACACGCTCTTTCTGGAGAAGGTGAGCGGCCGCCGGTCCACCCCGATCGTCTCGCGGGTGGGCAGCCGGTTGCCGGCGCACTGCACCGCGACCGGCAAGGTGTTCCTGGCCTTCGGGCCGCCGGACGGCCTGCGCGAGGTCTGCGAGGCCGGGCTGGCCCGGCTCACCCCGCGCAGCATCGTGATGCCCGGCCTGCTGCACGAGGAGCTGGAGCGGGTCGCCCGGCAGGGCTACGGCATCAACCGTGAGGAGGCCGAGATCGGCGTCTCGGCGGTGGCCGCCCCGGTCTTCGACCACCGCCGCCACGTGATCGCCGCGATCTCGATCACCGGGTGGGCGCGGCGCCTCGACCTGGAACGGCTCGCGCCGGCGGTCCGGACGGCGGCGCTCGCGTTGTCCCGCGAGCTGGCCAGGGACAGCGCCAACGGCACCCTTCGCCTGCCGGCTCCAACGCCCGCCGTCGGCCATGAGAGATCGACCACATAGAAGGTCATATTGATCCCTCCATTGTGGTTTTGTCCCATTGTTCGGTGAACCAACGGCGTACTCCAGGCGCCCCGCGGAACAAGCCGCCTCCATCAGGGTTGCCGGATTCCATCGATCGATGGCATGGTGACCGGGCCGCTACACAGTGGTACCGATCGATAGATCGGGCGGGCGGTTTTCACGGGGGAATACATGCGACAGAGCTGGCTTTCGCGTGCGCGCAGAGTGTCGACGGGACCTGCCGGACGCGGCCGCGTCAGCTCAGCCATCGCGGTCGGGCTCGCACTACTCCTTTGCGCTTGCGACGCACAGGAAGGCAGTACTGCTGTCCTGAACAATCCGCGGCCCGTCGCGGCGGACAGCGACCACAAGGCTCGCCCGGCACCGGCGTAGCGTTGGCCGTGGACCGCGATTGTCGCGGTTTTCGCTCGCGGCGAGGACGGCCTGGTCTACTACACCCTGGAGACCGCGCAGGCGTCCGGCGAGTGGGAGCCGTGGGGCGTGGCGCTCGACCGGGTCGTCGCGACCGACCCGACGGTCGTGACCTTCAACCAGTCGGCCGGCACGGTGTGGGGCTACGCGGTCCGGGACAGCACCAACGTGCCGTACCTGGCGGTCTTCCAAACCGCACGTCGACAGTCCGCAAGGCCGGGGCGTTGCAGGAACACGCGCTCCCGGCACCCCCGAAGTAACTTCCCGCGAGAGGCGTGCGGCGCCGGTTCACCCGGCGCCGCACCCCATCGCGCCGGAAAAATTGCGAATGCTGAGCTGGCCCGACGCGCCGGACCCGTCCATTTTGGAGGGGGTTGCGGGTCTGCATCGACTGATGTCATTGTGGCGCGGTCGCTATGTAGTGGCATTCGTCGCGGGGAGGAATTTGTGGTGTCGAGCAGTATTGCCGTCTGGGGGCGGGCTGTGCTCGTGATTGTGGTGGGCGCGGCTGTTGGTCTGGGGGTGGTCGGTTCGCCGGCGGTGGCGGATGTGCCGGCGACCGGTGCGCAGATCAAGGCGGCGCACAGTGATAAGTGTCTGAACGTTGAGAAGAACAGTCTGGCGAATAATGCCGCGATCGTTCAGTACACGTGTGGGGATAGTTTCCCGAACGATAAGTTCCGGGTGGTGCCGGTTGGTGCTGCCGGGGCTTATCAGATCGTCGCTACGAGTTCGGGTAAGTGCCTGAATGTCAAGGGTGCGTTGGTCGCGAACGACACTCCGGTGGTTCAGTACACCTGTGTGGAGGCCGCGCTGAATAATCTGTGGACGTTCGTGCCGGTGGTGGGTAAGCCCACGTTCCGGATCGTGTCGAAGCAGAGTGGTAAGTGTCTCAATGTCAGCAAGGGCGTGTTGACCAACAGCGCTCCGTTGGTGCTGTACGGCTGCACGACGTCTGCGAATAATGATCAGTTCTACTTCCCGCCGGCTGCGTCGGCGGTGCCGACGCCCTTGCCGGTCACGGCGAACACTCCGGTTGTCGCGGTGCAGGCCGGCGTTGACCGGACCGGTTCACTGGTCTACGCGTTCACCGACAATGTGGGCCGCATGTGGAACGCCATCCAGGACCCGGACAACCTAAGCACCGTGGTCTACCCACCGAGTGGCGACCTCAATGCGTACGCCGGGCCGCCACAGATCAACGTGCGGGCCGACGGCCAGACGCAGGTCGCCGCGCGCAACACCGTCGACGGTGACCTCTGGTTGACAGTTGACGAACCGGTGGACGTGGGCGGCGCGGGCGCCGGGCAGCCGGCGCTCGGCCGGCTCCCGAACGGCAACCTGGTCGTCCTCGCGGTGGCCAATGGCGCGCTCTGGGCTCTACCGCAGGATGGCACAAACGTGCCGTACGCCGGCTGGCGCAAGGTCGGCGGCACCGACCTCACCGGCGAGCCGACCGTGGTGACCGTCGCGAACGGCATCCGCGTCTTCGTGTCCACCACCAGCGGCACGGTGCAGACTGCCATCTACGACGGCTCGCTCTCGGGCTTGACCAGCCTGGGCACGGAGCAGTTCACCGGCAAGACGGCCGCGATGGTGCTGCCGGGTAGCAAGTCGCGGGTCGTGGCGCGCAACGCCGTCGGGCAGCTGTTCACCAAGCTGGTGACCGACACGGGCACCTCCGAGCCGGCTTGGACGCCGGTCGGCGACTTCGTGGCGGCCGGTCCGCCGGCCGTGGTGCTCGACGACTGGCTCGGTGTCGCGGCGGTCGTCGCCCGCGGCGAGGACGGCCTGGTCTACTACACCCTGGAGACCGCGCAGGCGTCCGGCGAGTGGAAGCCGTGGGGCGTGGCGCTCGACCGGGTCGTCGCGACCGACCCGACGGTCGTGACCTTCAACCAGTCGGCCGGCACGGTGTGGGGCTACGCGGTCCGGGACAGCACCA
>DASWMR010000401.1:0-5522 GCA_036399635.1 Actinoplanes sp.
GGATCGGCTCACTGCTGCTCGGCTTGTACGACGAGCGCGACGTACTGGTCTCGGTCGGGGTGATCGGCTCGTTCCCGATGGCCGTGCGCGAAGAGCTGTTCCGCGAGATGCAGCCCCTGGTCACCACGTTTGAGGGCCACCCGTGGAACTGGGCCGCGCACGAGCAGGGCGAGCGCACCCCGCGCAAGAACGAGGTGAGCCGGTGGAACAACGGCAAGGACCTGTCCTTCACGCCGTTGCGGCCGGAGCGTGTGGTCGAGGTGCGCTACGACTACATGGAGGGCATCCGGTTCCGGCACACCGCCCAGTTCGAGCGCTGGCGACCCGACCGGGAACCGCGCACGTGCACCTATGAGCAGCTCGAACGACCGGTCCGGTTCAATCTGGCCGAGGTACTCACCAGCCGCTGACCGAGGTGGTGGGACCCACCGGATAACCTTGGCCGCCGAGCCGTCGAAAGGTCCGTATCGTGCCCCGTCGTTCCCGCCTGTTGATCGTTGTTCTGTGCACGATCCTGGCTGTCAGCGGGGGCTGCACGGTGCCGGCCTTCGCACCGACCGGTTCGGTGGAGCCGGCCCCGAACACCGGCAACATCCCGATTCCGGGTAACGGCGCCGACTGGGTGCCCTGCCCGGAGGTGCCGCGGGACCTGGTCGGCAGGGGTGCCGCCGGGATGACCTACGACTGCGCCGGCGTCGAAGTCCCGCGCGACTGGGACAGTGCCGGCAGCGGCGACGTCTACACGATCCAGATGATCCGCATCCGGTCCAAGACCCAGCGGAACCGGATCGGGTCCCTGCTGATCAATCCGGGTGGGCCGGGTGGTTCCGGCATCGAGTTTTCGGTCTACTTCTCGTTCGGCGCGGCGCTCGGTGGCCTCCCGTCGGCGATCACCGACCGGTTCGACCTCATCGGCTTCGACCCGCGCGGCGTCGGCCAGTCCGACCCGGTCAAGTGCATCAGCAACACCGATCAGGACGCCACCTTCTCCTCCGTGCCCGACCCGGTCACCGACGCCGACTTCAAGAAGTTCGACGCGCTGTACCAGAAGATCGCCGGCGACTGCGGCGCCAAGTACGGCAGTCAGCTGACCACCTTCTCCACCGTGCAGGCCGCGAAGGACATGGACGCGCTGCGCACCGCGGTCGGCGACGAGAAGCTGACCTACCTCGGCTTCTCGTACGGAACGCTGCTCGGCGCCACCTACGCGCAGCTGTTCCCGACCAAGGTCCGGGCGCTGGTGCTGGACGGCGCGGTCGACCCGAAGCAGACCTTCATCGAGGGCTCCGAGTCACAGGCGAAGGGGTTCGAGCGGGCGTTCACCAACTTCACCAACTGGTGCAAGCAGACCGCGGACAAGTGCCCGATCGCACCGGACGCCCGCAAGGCGGTGACCGAGGCCATCGCCAGCGCGAGCGCCAAGCGGCTGCGGCACACCGACGGGCGCACCCTCACCTCCGGCTGGGTCTTCGTCTCATTGATCTCGTCGCTCTACACCGAGTCCAGCTGGGTCAAGCTGGCGGAGGCGATCGCTCAGCTCAAGCAGGGCAACCCCGCGGACGTCTTCGAGCTCGCCGACCAGTACGCGGAACGCAAGCCGGACGGCTCCTACAGCAACCTGTTCGACGCCAACCTCGCGGTGAACTGCGCGGACACCAAGGACGCACCGAACGTCGACGAGATCCGCCGGCTGCAGGGCGAGTGGCGCCGGAAGTACCCGCTGTTCGGTGCGCCGCTGGCGGTCGGCATGCTGCCCTGCGCCCACTGGGCCGGCGACCGCGACCCGTACCCGGTCGGCGCCGCGGTCGGCGCCCCGCCGGTCGTCGTGGTGGGCACCACCGGCGACCCGGCCACGCCCTATGAGAACACCGCCGACCTGGCCAGCATGCTCGGCGTCGGGCACGTGCTGACCTGGGAGGGCGAGGGCCACACGGCGTACCCGGGCACCCCGTGCATCGTGCGGGCGGTCGACAGCTACCTCATCGGTCTGACGGTGCCGCAGGAGGGACTGCGCTGTCCGGCAAAGTGACGCCCTCGCGCTCGGCGAGTGCCTCCAGCAGCACCTTCACCCGGCGCAGGTTGTCTTTGAGCTCTTCCTGCTCGTCGTGCTGGAACGCATCGGTGTCCACGATCAGCCGGCTGGCGAAGTGCGCGGTGATCAGCGGGATCACCAGCAGCACCATGACCGAGATGAGGATGCCGGCCAGCACCCGCCCCTCCCACGTCTGGGGCGAGATGTCGCCGTAGCCCACCGTGGAGGCCGTCACGATCGCCCACCACAGCGAGTCGCCGAACGAGGCGCTGCGCTCGAAGTGGTGGTAGAGCCCGGCGCAGACGGCGATCAGCAGGGCGTAGGAGAGAATCAACGTACGCGGCGAGTTCGCCAGCCAGACGATCGCCCGGTACACCCACCGAAACGGCGTGAGCAGCGCATCCATGGCGCCATCGTGCCGCACCCTGGCCAGTCGTGGGGGGCTGCCGGGGTGATAACCCGGATCGGCGGATGACCATCCAGGCGGTCCGGGTGGGTGCCGACCGGCGCAGCGCGAAGCTCCGCGGAGGATTAGTCCTTCTTGCGGTCGCGGTCCTTGGAGGGCTGGACCCGCTTCGGCTCGCCCGGCATCTTCGGATGGTCCGGCGGATAGGGCAGGTCACCCTGGCCGGCCCGCTCGTCGCGGTCGGCCCACTGGAGCAGCGGCGTGATGTCGTGCGCCACGTCGTCGATCGCCGCGTGCGGGTCGCCCACCTCGGCGAACCTCTTCGGCATCGTCCGCAGGTCGAAGTCGTCCGGCTCGACGTCGGTCAGCTCGGCCCAGGTCACCGGCGCCGACGCGGTCGCCCGGGCGTTCGCCCGCAGCGAGTAGGCGCAGGCGATCGTGCGGTCCCGGGCCATCTGGTTGTAGTCGATGAACACCTTCTCGCCGCGCTGCTCCTTCCACCAGGACGTGGTGATCGTGTCGGGGCTGCGCCGCTCGACCTCGCGGGCCAGCGCGATCGCCGCCCGGCGCACCTCGACGAACGACCAGCGTGGAGCGATCCGCAGGTAGACGTGCACGCCCCGGCCGCCGGACGTCTTCGGGAAGCCGACCCAGCCCAGGCCGTCGAGCACCTCGTTGACCACGCCGGCGGTGCGCACCACGTCGTCGAAGTCGGTGCCGGGCTGCGGGTCGAGGTCGATGCGCAGCTCGTCGGGGTTGTCCACCGCCGCGGCGCGGACCGGCCACGGGTGCAAGACCACGGTGCCCATCTGCGCGGCCCAGGCGACGTGCGCCAGGTCGGCGGGGCACAGCTCATCGGCCGTACGCATGCTGGGGAACTTGATGGTGGCGGTCTGCACCCAGTCGGGCACGCCGCGGGTCGGGATCCGCTTCTGGAAGAACATCTCGCCTTCGATGCCGTCCGGGAAGCGCTGCAGCGTGGTGGGCCGATCGCGGAGGGCCCGCATGATCCCGTCGCCGACCGCACGGTAGTAGTCGAAGACGTCCCGCTTGGTGTATCCCGGGCGCGGAAAGATGATCTTGTCAGGGCTGGTGAGCCGGACGGTGTGGCCGGCAATCTCAAGCTCTTCCGCTGCGGCTTTCGGCATGTACCCGACCCTATGCCCCGGAACCGGCCGTGATCACCCCCGCCGGGTCCGGCGAGCCGGGCCCGGACCACGAAAAGACCGCCCGGAGGTCCCGGACGGTCTCTCGCGCGGCACGCCTCAGCGCGCCGTGATGTCGGACGAAATCAGGCAGTACGCCGGCGGCGGGTGAACCACATCGCCGCCGCACCGGCCGCGACCAGCAGGCCGCCGAAGGAGACCACCGACCCGGTCGGGGCACCGGTAACCGGCAGCGCGTGCCCGGCACTGACGCCACCGGCCGGGCTGGCGGCGTGCGCCGGCGAGACCGCGCTGGGGCTCACGCCGAGCGGGACCACGGCGGTGTCCACGGTCGGGCTGACCGAACCGTAGGGCGGGCCACCCCGGGTCGGTACCGCGGCACCGGTGATCGGCGAGGTGGCGGGCGGCGTCGTGGCGGGCGCGTTCCCCGTCGGCGTGGTGGCGGGCGTGGTGGCTGGCGTGGTGGCGGGCGGCGTGGTGGCCGGCGCGTTCCCCGTCGGCACGGTGGCCGGCGTCACGGTGGCCGGCGTCGTGGTGGCCGGCGCGGTGCCGCCGGTCGGCGAAACGGTCGACCCGTAGCCGCACTGGCCGCGGGCGTTGTCTGCGCATGGGGTCATCTTGATAACTGGGCGAATGGCCAGGTTGCTCGTGGTGGCCATGGCCGGCGCGCCACTGAGGGCCAGCGCGGTGAACACAGTCAGGCCGGCCGTTGGCAGTCCGGCGACGACGATCCGGCGAAGTACGGTCATGAGGAGTTATCCGTTCTGTTGCGATCTTCCGGTCCAAAGGGAGCTTAACGGGCGATTGCCCGATTTACCCGTTAAATCCCTTCGGCGGGTCATCATCCCGGAAGACCACTAAAACGGTTAGTCCGCCATAGATAGGACAAAGCTATCATTTTCCCCTCGAAGCGGGGATCGGCGGCAAAAAATTCGCCACTGTACGGAGCGAGCAGTTGCACGCTCGCCCCGGAGTCGAGATAGACCGACACCACCGTGCGTGCGCCGCGCCGCTCGGCCCGCAGGTCGACCACCTGATGCCACGGCGCCACCGGACCGGCGCCGGGCGACGACCACGCCGAGAGCGTACGAATGCCGCGCGCACTGATCTGCACGCCGGTCCGCCGCCCGGCCGCCAGCCCGAGCACCGCGCCGACAGCCGGCGGCCCGAACGACAGCGTCGCCCAGAACCACACCGGCGGCGCGGCCCCGTCCGCCCAGGTCAGCAAGGTTCCGGTCACGAGCAGGGCGACCATGACGAAGAGCGCAGAGGCGATCGCACCGAGGTAGAGGCCGCGGCCCAGGGCCTGCTGCCAGGTGGGCCGGAACGTGTCGGGCGCTGCATCTTCCATGCTGTGTCAAACGGGCGTGGTGACAAGCACAGACGCACTCGAAGTGCGTCGAAGTACCGTTAGGGGCATGGGAACGAACGAGTCCATCCTGCCCACCACCGAGGACGAATGGCGCGTCCGGCTGAGCCCCGCCGAGTTCCGGGTGCTGCGCCAGGCCGGCACCGAGCCGGCGTGGTCCGGCGAATACGTAGAGACCAAGACCGAGGGCATGTACGAGTGCCGCGCCTGTGGTGCCGCGCTCTACCCCAGCGATGACAAATTCGACTCGCACTGCGGCTGGCCGTCTTTCGACGACGCCATCCCGGGCGCGGTGACCGAGATCGAGGACCGCAGCCTCGGCATGCTCCGCGTCGAGATCCGCTGCGCCAACTGCGACTCGCACCTCGGTCACGTGTTCCGCGGTGAGCACCTCACCGACAAGAACACCCGGCACTGCGTCAACAGCCTGTCGATCAAGCTGGACCCGAAGGACTGACCGCTACCGGCCGGACTGGCCGGCCAGCTCGACGGGCTCGGCCGGGATGGTGGTCGGGTCGGCGGTGTCGAAGGCGACCAGGAACTGCGGCC
>DASWMR010000402.1:0-2723 GCA_036399635.1 Actinoplanes sp.
GACCCGCCCGCGATCCATGATGATCACCTGCTCGAAGAGGTCAGCCACCTCGTCGATCAGGTGGGTGGAGAGAATGATCGTGCGCGGATGGGCCAGGTAGTCCGCGAGCAGCTCGCGGTAGAAGATCGCCCGGGCCGCCGCATCCATCCCGAGGTAGGTCTCGTCCAGGACGGTCAGTGGCGTCCGCGCGGCCAGGCCGAGCACGACACCGAGGGCGGATTTCTGCCCGCGGGACAGAGCGATGATCCGCTTCGCCGGGTCCAGCTGGAAGAGCTCCGTCAGCCGGGTCGCATAGTCGGCGTCCCAGGTCGGTCGCAGCCATCCGGCGAACTGCAGCGCCCGGCGGATCCGGTCGCCGACGGTCAGGTCGAGGGTGTCCCGGATGAAGCAGGTCTGCCGCATCGCCACCGAGTTCTCGAACGCCTCGGCTCCATCGAACAGGACCACACCGGCCGACGGCTTGCGGTACGACGTGAGGGCGCTCAGCAGGCTTGTCTTGCCGGATCCGTTCCGACCGAGCAGGCCGTAGATCTTGCCGGCCGGCAACCGGAGGTGGACGTCGTCGACGGCGACCGTCGAGCCGTACCGGACGGTGACACCGCGCAGCTCGATCATCGGGGCGCTCCCAGGTGCGAGATGATCTCGTCGACCCCGATGCCGATGCGCCCTGCCTCGGCGAGCATCGGATCGACCACGTCGGCGAAGAACCGCTCCCGCCGGGCCGCCCGCAGCCGCTGCCGCGCATCCGGGCTGATGAACATGCCGATTCCCCGCTTCTTGTAGAGGACCCCCTCCTCGACCAGTTGGGCGAAGCCCTTGGCCGCGGTCGCCGGGTTGATGCGATAGAAGGTCGCGTACTGGTTGGTGGACATGACCTGTTCGTCCTCCTTGAGTGCCCCGCTCAGGACGTCGTTCTTGATGCCGTCGGCAATCTGCAGATAGATCGGGCTGCGGTCGTCGAACACCGAGCCTCCCTAGTTCTGCGGTTCATTACTCATGTAACGAACCATAGAGCCAAGAGCCCTCGGACGGCAAGCGGGGAATGCGCTCAGGCCACGAACGACTGGGGCAGGTCGCCGGAGTCCCAGAGGCGGTCCAGGTGGGCGAGGAAGCCGACCAGGCTGCGTTCCAGCTCGCGCCGTTCGGCCGGCGCCAGCACGGCGAGCGGATCCGAGAAGATCAGGCCGGCCGGGTGCTTTGCCCGGGTGCCGACGAACTTGTGGCAACCCGCACACCAGACATAACTAACAAGCGTCGGACGGCGGGCATTTTCCGGCTTGGTGACGTACGCCCGCAGGCGGCGCTCGCCGCACGCCGGGCACACCCGCTCGCCGGGCTCGACGAAGAAGCTCTCGCCCAGGGTCAACGCCGTGACCTCGGCACCGGAAAAACTGTCCCAACTCATACTGAAACGCTAGATCAGGCCTCGTCCAGGGCCGCGGTCAGATCGGCCAGGAGGTCCGCCGTGTCCTCGATGCCGCAGGAGAGCCGCACGAAACCGGCCGCCGTGTCGTCGCCCCACTGTGCCCGCCGGTCCGCAGTGGTGTGCACGCCGCCGAACGACGTGGCCGCGAAGACCAGCGTGGCCGCGGTCAGAAACCGGGCCACCCGTTCGGCCGAGCCCAGGTCGAACGACACCACGCCGGGAATCCGCCGCATCTGGGCGCGGGCCACCGGGTACGCCGGGTCGGACTCGCGGCCGGGCCAGCGCACGCCGGTCACGTCGTCACGGGCAGCCAACAGCTCGGCGACCGCCGCGGCGTTCTGGCTCTGCCGGGCCAGCCGCAGGTCCAACGTGGCGATCGAGCGGTGCGCCAGCCAGCTGTCGAAGGCGCCCGGCACCGCACCGGTCTGCTTGCGCCAGGTCTCGATCCGGGCGTACAGCTCGTCGTCGTTCGTCGCCAGGTACCCGAGCAGCACGTCGGAGTGGCCGGTCAGCGCCTTGGTGCCGGAGGCGACCACGACGTCGGCGCCGAGCGCGAGCGGGTTCTGCCCGAGCGGCGTGGCGGTGGTGTTGTCCACCGCGACCAGGGCGCCGGCCGTGTGCGCCGCGGCGGCCACCGCGGCGATGTCGCAGACGTCCAGGCCGGGATTGGCGGGGGTTTCGAGCAGCACGAGGCGTACCCCTGCGAAGTTGGGGTAAGGCCCGGCCGTCGGCACCTGAATGACGTCGACGCCGAGGCCCCGCAGGGTGCCCTCGGCGAAGGCCCGGACCGTGAAGTAGCCGTCCGACGGCAGCGCCACCGTGTCCCCGGGGCGCAGCACCGACAGCAGCAGCGCGGTGATCGCCGCCTGCCCGCTGGCGAAGACCAGCGCGGGCCCGCCCTCCAGCTCGCCGATCGCGGATTCCAGCGCCCGGCGCGTGGGGTGATCAGTGCGCGCGTACCCGTTCTCCCCCGGCCCGGAGACCGGGTCGAGGTGATAGGGCGCGGCGAACACCGGGCCGGGCAGGAACGGCTCGCCGACCGCGGGCTCCGGAAGGCCGGCGTGCACCACCCGGGTGCCGTCCCCGGCGGGGCGGTTGAACAGGAACATGCCTTCAGTCCGATCTAGGGTGGCGGCGGGGTGGTCGGACGGGGGGTCATTCCGGCTTCATCTCCCGCGTCATCAGCAGTTTGACCGCGACCCGGGGGTCGGCACCCTCGTGGCAGACCTTCTCCACCTGCTCGACGATCGGCATCTCCACGCCGTGCGCCCGAGCCAGGTCGCGGATGGACAGGCAG
>DASWMR010000403.1:0-2963 GCA_036399635.1 Actinoplanes sp.
CGGAACGACGAGACCAGGGTGTTCAGCTCGGTGGACATCCGAGCCAGCTCGGCGGTCGCCTGCTGCGTCTCGGCCACGCCCTGGCTGGTCATCCGGGCCGCGTCCGCGACACCGGTGATGTTCTGCGCGATCTCGCCGGCGCCGCTCGCCGCTTCGGCGACGCTGCGGTTCATCTCGGCGGTGGTGGCGGTCTGCTCCTCGACGGCCGACGCGATCGTGGTCTGGAACTCGCTGATCCGCTCGATCACGATCGAGATCTCCTCGATGGCGGCGACCGCGCCGCTGGTGTCGGCCTGGATCGCCTCGACCCGCTTGGAGATGTCCTCGGTGGCCCGGGCGGTCTCCTGGGCGAGGTCCTTGACCTCGGAGGCCACCACGGCGAAGCCCTTGCCCATCTCGCCGGCCCGGGCTGCCTCGATGGTGGCGTTCAGAGCCAGCAGGTTGGTCTGCTCGGCGATCGAGGTGATCACCTTGATCACGTTGCCGATCTCGGCCGAGGATTCGCCGAGCTTGTTCATGGTGGCCGACGTGGTGGCGGTGACGGTGACCGCCTCGTGGGCGACCCGGGCGGCCTCGGCGGCGTTCTGCGAGATCTCCCGGATCGACGCGCCCATCTCCTCGCTGCCCGAGGAGACCGTGTCGACGCTGCGCGAGACCTCCTCCGCCGCGGCCGAGACGGCCAGCGCCTGTGCCGACGTCTGCTCGGCGGACGCGGCGATATGGGCGGCTGTGCCCGTCATCTGCTCCGAGGCGCCGGCCAGCGAGGCGGCGGAACCCTCGATGGTGGACACGGTGTTGCGCAGCCTGGCCATCGCGGTGTCCAGCGACAGGCCCATCCGGCCGGGTTCGTCGCGGGTGGTCAGCCCGGTGGTGAGCGTCAGGTTGCCGTCGGCCAGGCCGTCGCAGACCACCGTGACCTTGGTCAGCGACTGCACGATCTTGCGAGCCACGATGATGCCCATCGCGAGGGCCAGCATCAGACCGATGACTAGCGTGATGATCTGGGTGTTCCGGCTGGACTCGTAACCGGCCGTGGCCGCGGCGGCGTTGCTCGCCGCGTCGGCCGTCTCGGCCGCGTCCAGGGCGACCAGGTTCTGGTAGGCCTTGGCCATGATCGGGGCGGTCTCGTTGTCGCGGACGGCGGCCCAGGCTTTCAGGTCGTTGCGCTCGCCTAACGGGATGAGCTTGTTCACCGCGAGGTCGGTGTACGCGTCCCAGTTGGTCTGCAGATCGTCGATCACCGCGGCGTCCGCCGTCGGCCCGCTGTGCCGATAGGCTTCCATCGCGGTGGTGAACGTCTGCACGTCCTTGGTGAAGTTGTCCGCGAATTTCTTGGTCGAGGCCGCGTCCTGTGACAATGCCTGGTTCGTGACATCCAGCCGGGACTGGGTGAGCGCCGCCTTGAGATCACCGACCGCCTTGATGCTTGTTACGTTGCTCTTGTAGATCAGCTGGGCGGACTCGCTGGCGGCGCTGAGGGAGCTGAGCCCGATGATGCCGACCACGAGCGCCACGATCGCGGCCACCGTGACCGCCGCGATCACCTTGATCTTGACGCTGAGGTCGCCGAACGACGGTCGGCCGGATCGGGCCGGAGTCCGGACAATCGTCGTACTCATTGCACTCATATGAGCCCCCTGGGCGATCCGATCGTCGGCACGGCTGCAATCCCGCGGTCGACGCCCGCCGCCCGCACATTTCACTATGCGAGTGCCGAGTGGCATGGTCGGCCACATTCCGGCAATTCGCGTCAGGAGGGAACTGTTGAGGCGCGAATGACGAGCTTGGGCGGGTGCAGGTGCACGCCGGGGGAGGGGTCGCCGTCGATCGCCCGCAGCAGCAGCTCGGCCGCGGTCCGGCCCAGACCCTCCAGGTCGAGATCGATCGAGGTGAGCGGCGGCCGGCTGGCCAGCGCGATCACGTCCCAGTTGTCGAAGCCGGTGAGCGCCACGTCATGCGGCACGCGCCGGCCGGCCTCGCGCAAGGTGTCCGCCGCGCCCCGGGCGATCTGGTCGTTACCGCAGATCAGCGCGTCGACATCGAGCCCCCGGTCGAGTAGCTGGCGGGTCGCCTCCCGGCCCCACGCCTCACTCCACTCGCCGTACAGCGGGGGAGCCACGAGGTCCGCACGGGCCGCGACCGTCTCGGCGCGTACGCGGGCCGAGTGGTGGTGTTCGGGACCGGTGATGTGCGCGATCCGGGTGCGGCCCGCGGTGCGGAGGTGGTCGACGGCCAGGCGGGCGGCGCCGGCCTCGTCCGGCACGACCGAGCAGTCGGCCGGGTCGCTGGAGGCGAGGAAGGCGTAGACGACGGGGACGGTCAGCCGGGTGGCGATCGGCGGCCGGGAGCCGGCCCGTCGCCCGGTGACGATGATGCCGTCGACCCGGCGGCCGAGCAGCACCCTGAGGTGATGCTGCTCGGTCGTGGGATCGTCACGTGCGTCGCACAGCAACACCGACATCTCACCGGCACCGAGGGTGTCCTCGGCCCCGATGAGCAGCGGGATGCTGAACCGGCCGATGGTGTCCGTCGTGATCATGCCGACCGTGTAGCTGCGGGCCGAGTGCAGGCTGCGGGCGGCCGGGTTGGGTCGGAAGTCGAGCCGCTCGGCGGCCCGCCGCACCCGGGCCACGGTGTCCGGGCGCAGCGAGCCGCGGCCGTTGAGCGCCTTGGACGCGGTGCCGACCGACACGCCGGCCAGGGCGGCCACGTCGCGAATGGTCACGGCGGACGGGCGGATCATGGAGAAAACGTACCGTGGGCCGCCACCGGCAGGTACAGCGCCGGTGCGTATACGTGAGCAGAGCAAGCTTGCTCTGCTCACCAATACGTACCACTGGCTACGGCCCACTGCCTACGAGGCGATCGGGATCCAGACCCGCATCGGTCCGGGCTCGCGGTTCGCCCACAGGAAGTACGGGATGGCCGCGGCGGTCGCGGTGGTGCCCGCCGGCTCGGCGGGA
>DASWMR010000404.1:0-2373 GCA_036399635.1 Actinoplanes sp.
GGCCGGCCGACGATGACCGGGACAAGATCGACGACCTCGACCGCGGCACCCAGCATGGTGCTGACGACGAGGTCTCGGCTCGGGATGAGGAGTCGGACAGCACCGCCACCACGTACGGACCGGACGGCAGCCTGACAACGACCGACGGGGACATCGACCGGCCGGTCGATCAGGACGCCGACCGGACTTTCGAGCAGCACGCCGACCGGCCCGTCGAGCAGGACGCGGTCAAGGACGAGGGCACATTCGACGGCCCGACCGCGGTCGATCCGGCCACCGGCGAGCCGCTCGATGTCGACAAGACCGACGATGACAACTCTGACAAAGCGGACTCCTACCACGACACCGGCGAGGCTGAGGCCGACACCGACACCCGGCCGGCCACCGCCTATGGTGCGCCGAGCGAGGACAAAGTGGACGGCGCCGACGACACCCCCGTCGAGGCCGTACCGGTGGCCGCCGGTGTAGCGACCGTGCCCACCGCGACGGTGTCCACCGATACGGAGCCTGCCGAGACTGTGTCCACCGAGACCGGGCCCGCCGAGACTGGGCCCAGTGCCGATGCCGCACCGGTCGTCACCGCGGTCGCGGTGCCCGCGGCGACTGCCACCACCTCCGGCTCCGACCAGGATCGGTTCTTCCCGGACGGCGACGGCTACGCGGACCGGTTCCGCGAGATCCAACTCACCTTCGTGGACAGCCCGAAGGAGGCCACCACCGAGGCTTCGGCCCTGGTCGGTGAGGCTCTGGACAAGCTGACCGGTGCGCTGAAGGAACGCAAGGAGTCACTGGACGACGACTCCGAGGACACCGAGAAGCTGCGGGTCGCCCTGCGCGGCTACCGCGATCTGCTGAACAGGCTACTGAGCCTCTGACCGCAGTGCCGTAACGCCGTCGAAGGGGAGTCCGCGGACTCCCCTTCGTGCTGCTCGGTTACGGCACTGGTCAGGCTGGGCCGGTGCCGGTCCCATCGGCCGCTTCGGTGGAGACGCTAACGGCGGGCCCGCTGGTCGGCGGGCCGGGTGGCACGGTCGGGCCGGCGGACTGACCCTCGTCGGGCTTGGACGACGTGCTCGGACCGACGCTCGGGCTGGCCGACGGTTTCGTGGGGGCGCTGGGACTCGCGGTCGGCGACTTGCTCGGAGCGGAGCGGGTCGGCGATGCCGACGCGCTCGGGGACGGCGTGCGCGACCTGGTGCGGTTGAGCGGCAGCACGTCGCTCTGCGGTGTCGACCCGATCACCGGGTCGACGACTGTCGAGTCGGCGGCGGCGCCGTTGCCGCCCAGTAGCTCCTGCTTGCCGGACGGCTGCTCGCTGACCGTCGGCGGCCGATCGGCAAAGAACTGCACGCCGCCGAACTGGACACCCAACCACAGTGCCGGCCCCAGCCCGACCGCGACGATGGCCCCGAACAGAGCCAGCGGCCCCCGTTCCATCACTGGACCTCCCCCGTGTCAAGACGATCATCTCGCCTTATTCCGGTTCTGTCCTACCCGTTAAGGAGAACAACAACCGAACGATCCATCCGATCAGTCTTGCCTACCCTGACAACAGGATGACTGAATCGTCGTGGATGAGACCGTTCTGCTATCAACCACGCGGTGGCCGATGTGGGAGTTCACCGGTGCTCGATGCCGCTTCCCGCGATCTGGAATCGACAGGCGGCGCGGAGTCGCTCAGCGAGTGCGGGCCAGGAACGCCACGGCGTCGTCCACGGCAGTCCAGCCGCCGGGTAGTTCGTCAGAGTCGAGGGCCGCACGCATGCTCATCGTGCGGCCGTCGCGCAGGGCGATCTCCCAGCCCCGGCGACCGTTGCGGACCACCGAGGCGCCGGCCACATCGACGAACGGCACGAATTGGCTTGCCACCCCGGCACCGGCCGGCGGCGTGCGGCCCGGGTCGGCCTCCAGCGTGGTCGTGCCAGCGGCCTCCGGCTCCGCGGCCGCCGCAGTCGTTCCGTCGTCCAGCGCCGACCGGTCGTCCGCTGCCCCACCCGCGGCCACCGCCCGGATCGAGCCGTCGGCCAGCACTCCCTCGGCCGCGAGCCGGCTGAGCCGGCGCTTCGCCTCGGCGTGCCGTGACCGGGGCAGACCGGGGAGCAGTACCAGGCCGGTCTCGACCACCAGGAGGTCGGTGCGGGCGCCGTCGACGACCAGGTTCACCACGCCGCCGAGCACCGGCACCCGGGCCGGATGGGGCGCGCCGCCGTACGCTCCGAGATCGATGCCCAGCGCGTCCAGCCGTTCGCGGGCATCGCTGACGGTGGCCGGGTCGGCAGCGAGCATCGCCGGCCCGCGCAGGTCGAGGTGGCTGCCGTCGATCGCGACCAACTCGGCCGTGCCGGTCCAGCTGTGCCGCCAGCGGGCCGCCCC
>DASWMR010000405.1:0-2543 GCA_036399635.1 Actinoplanes sp.
CGGTCTTCTCAGTCACCACCAGCCGATGGGCGATCTCGGCGTTGCCCTGCCCACGGGCCATCAGCTCGAGGATCTGACGCTCCCGGGCGGTCAGCTCCGGAAACACGCCGCCGTCAGGGTGCGCTGCTTTGACCAGGGCCAGCAGCCGTCGCGCCACCCCGCTGCCAAACGTCGCCTGCCCGTCGGCGACGGCCCGGGTCGCCCGCAGCAGGTCTTCCTGCCCGGCGCCCTTGAGCACGTAACCGCTGGCGCCGGCGGTGACAGCGGCCACCAGCGAGGCGTCACTGTCGGACATGGTTAATACCAGGACGGCGGTGCCCGGCGACGCCACCGTGATCCGGCGGGTGGCCTCCACCCCGTCCATGCCGGGCATGGCGAGGTCCATCAGGACGACGTCAGGGACCAGTTCGCCGACCAGCCGGATCGCGGTCTCCCCGTTACCGGCCTCACCGACTACTTCCACGCCGGCCGCGGACTCGAACAGCCACCGAAGTCCGTCGCGCACTACCGGATGGTCGTCGACCAGCAAGACCCGCAGTGTCACGGTCATGGCCGGCTGCCCGTCGGCAGCGTGGCGGACACAGTCGTACCGCCCGCCCCGGTCACGAGGCCGAAGCGACCGCCGATTTCCTCCACTCGTTGACGCATTGTCGCTAGCCCCTGCCCGTCGCCTGCGGTCACCTCAATACCGTGGCCGTCGTCAGCCACGGCCAACTCGAGCCGCCCGTCGACGGTCGCCAGTGTCACAGTCACCCGCCGTGCACCGGCGTGCCGCACCGCGTTGTGGACGGCCTCCACGGCCACGTGATAGCAGGCAACCTCGACCTCGGGCGGCAGCGACGGCAGCGATGGCGCCTCCACCTCGAGGCGAGGGCCGCCATTTGACAGCTGAAGAAGACGATCCCGGATCGCACCGACGAGGCCCACCTCGTCCAAGGCCGGTGGCCGCAAACCGGCGATGATGCGCCGCAGTTCGGCCACCGTAGCGGACACCACGACCCGGACCCGGCTGAGCTGCTCCGCGGCCGGAGACCCGGCCGTCAGCCGGTTGCCGGCGGCGTCGACGCCCAACGCCACCCCGGTCAACATCGCACCCAGATCGTCATGCAACTCCCGGCGCAACGAGCGGCGTTCCTCCTCCCGCGCCGCGACCAGGCGTTTCCTCGACCGCCGCAGCTCCATCAACGTGGCCACCCCATGCGCCGCCGGCCCCGACTGCCGGGCCAAGTCCGCCAGCAGCCGCCGCTCCGCCGCCCGCAGCACCACCCCTGGGCCGGGGGTGGACACCACCAGGTTCCCGATCACCGTTCCGAGGTACTCCACCGGCAACACGATCAGGTCTCCACAAGCCACTCCGTGCTCCGCCACCGCCATGTCCCCGTCCGGGCCACTGAGGTGGAACGCCACGTACGGCAGCCGCAGCTCGTCGGTGATCGTGCGGGCCACCGCCGGCAACACCTCACCCGGGGACACGTTGTTCTCCAGCCGCGCCGACAACGCCGCGACGCTGGCATACGGGTCGGCGCGAGCCCCGTACAGCAGCCGATCCACGCTGCGCTGCAGCCGGGTCCGCAACGGCGCGATCAGCAACGCCATCACCCCGCTCGCGGCCACCGCGAGGCTGGCCCCCGCCGCCCGCTGCAACAACGCCGCCAACACGGTGACCACCAGCAGGTAACCCGCGATCACGCAGGTGGTCAAACTGGCCCACAGATAGCTGCGGCCGAGCACCCGGTCGACGTTGGCGTCGCCATACCGCAGTAGGCCCACCGCTACCATCACCGCGAACGCTGGAACGAGCAGGACCTCCAGCCATTTCCCAGCGACAGGCACGCCGCCCCACGGCACCGCAACCAACCACGCGGCCGCAGCCAGCACCGCCAGACAGGCCCGCTCCCGTCCGGTGGCTCGCCGCCACCGCCAGGTCAGATACACCGCCCCGGCCACAAGCGCGCCCACCCCCACCGCCCACGCCAAAATCAGCACCGGCCAGGTCAGTCGCTCCAGTGCGGGCACCGCCAGCGGGTTAGGCAACGCCACAGTCTCGCCGCTGGTGGGATCGGTAGCCGTCGACCCCGACAACGCCGCGACGACGGCGAGGGCGCCGATCGCCGCCCACCCGGCGCTGAAGGCCGGCCGCCGCCAGCCGCGCAGCCGGCCATCCGGCAACAGCAGCACCACCAGCGGCGCCCCCAACGTTGCTGGCATCCAGGCCCATACGGCGATCCAGAGCCCACCACCAGCCCACCCGTACAGGCCGGGGCGCGGCACCGCCCACGCCGCGAACGCGAATCCCAACGCCGCCACACCGGAACTCAGCCCGCCCAGGGTGAACAGCCAACCGACCATTCGATACGGACCGCGTCCCACCAGCACAAACCCCGCGGCAGGCAGCACCAGCGCCGGCCAGACGTTGCCCAAATACACCTGCGGCATCGGCCGGCCGGACCAATGCACCAGCAACACGAATGTGACGGCACCCGCTGCCGCTGCGACCGCCACGATCCAGGCCACCAGCACCGCGGCCTCGGGGGACGGCCACC
>DASWMR010000406.1:0-5152 GCA_036399635.1 Actinoplanes sp.
CAGATGCTCGCGCTGCCTCAGATGCGGCGGGCCAGATCGGCTGCCCCGACCACCCCGGCCGTGTTGCCGGTCTCCGCCGCCACCACATCCGCGACCGGGAACCGGCCGCGTTGTTTGAGCTGATCGCGGTACGTCGTCCGGGTCGGCGCCATCAGCAGCTCGCCGGCGTCGACCACGCCGCCGCCGACCACCAGAATCTGCGGGTCGAAGCTCTGCGCCAGGTCGGCCATCGCGACGCCGAGCCAGTAGCCGATCTGCCCGAACGCGTCCCGGGCGACGCCGTCGCCGGCCCGCGCCGCCTCGGTGATCTGCCGCCCGGTGATCGCCAGGGGGTCACCGCCGGCCAGTTCCAGCAGCTGCGCCGCCCGCTCCGGCTCCTTGCCGGCGCCCGCCCGGGCGAACCGGACCAGGGCGTTGCCGCTCGCGTACTGCTCCAGGCAGCCCATCCGCCCGCACCCGCAGGGGTGCCCGTCCGGCACCGACTGGAGGTGGCCGAGCTCACCGGCGATGCCGTGGGCGCCGTGCCATAGCCGCCCGTTCAGCACGATGCCGCCACCGATGCCGGTCCCCACGGTGATCATCACCATCGAGTCGTCGGCGTGCCGGGCCACGCCGTAGCGGAACTCCGCCCAGGCCGCCACGTTCGCGTCGTTCTCCAGCACGGTGGGCAGGCCGACGGCCTTGCTCACGTATTCACGCAGCGGCTCGTCACGCCACGCCAGGTTCGGCGCGAACAGCACCGTCGAGCCGGCCGCGTCGATCCACGCGGCCGCGCCGATGCCGACCGCTACGGCCTGCGGATACAGCTGGGCCAACTCGGCGGCGACCTCGACGATCGTGTCCCGGGTGCCGGCCGGATCCTCGGCGGGTGTTTCCCGGCGGTTCGCCACCAGCACGGTGCCGTGCTCGTCGACCACCCCGCCGGCCACCTTGGTGCCGCCGACGTCAACTCCGATGGTCAGCGTCACGCTGCTGCCCCCTCTTGCTGGCTACTCACACCGCGTCGCCGGCGCGGGCATCGTCGCCCGGCGAGCCACCGCGGTCCTCGGGCGCCGCGGCGCCCGGAACAACATGATCCACGGTCGGCGGTCGCGGCACGACGCCGACACCCGCATCCGCGGTGGCCGCGGCCCAGACATCAGAGGATCGAGGGGTACGCCCAGGGCGAGGCACCCCGGTCGTCGCGCCCGCCGACTGCCCGCCGCTCTGCCCCGGCTCTGCGCCCGAGCCCTGCTCGCGGGCCGCGCGGGCCAGCGCGGCCGACTCCGCCACCCGGGCCGCAGCCTCGACCGCCGCCGCCCGGGCCGCCTCCTTGGCCGCTTGCCGCTCGGCCCGCGCCGCCTCGACCGCGGCGCGATGCTCCGCCTCAGCAGCCGCGGCACTGACAGCAGTAGCCACTGTCCAGGGATCGGCACCCGCCGTCGTGGCCGCCGCCCCGCGATCGGCACCCGCTGACGCCGCGGTCGCCTCGCTGCCGCCGTTGGTCGCCGTTGCCCAGGCCTCGCCCGGTCCGTTTCGAGTGGCCGAGGCGCCGGTCGAGCTTGCGGCCGGGCGGGGGCCGGCCGGGCGCTTGCGGGTCGCTGCCGACCAGGTCTCGTCCGGGTTGCCCGCGCGCGGGCCAGGTTTGGCCGGAGTGCTCGGCCGGGCCGGCCGCTCCCCCGCCATCGAGGACAGGGCCCGCATGACGGTCGCCATGCCGCTCGCGAGGTCGCCCGCGCCGGCCGCGAGCCGCACCGCCGTTTCCGGGCTCGGGTCGCGCATCGCAGCGATCACCCGGCACAGCGGACACACGCAGCACTCAGCGCTCCCGGTGGCCCAACCGTCCCGCGCGCCCGCCGCAGAGCCGCCCGATGCGGGCCCGCCCGATGCCGGCCCGCCCGATCTCAGCCCGTCCGATGCCGGCCCGTCCGATGCCGGCCCGCCCGACCTCAGCCCGTCCGATGCCGGCCCGCCCGATCCCGAACCGCTTGCGCGGTGCAAGCTGGGATCCGCGCCGGCGCCGGCCGCCGCGCCGACGACCCGGCCCACGAGATCGCCGAGAACGCCGAGGCCGGCGGCGACGCCCTCCCGCGTACCGGAAGAGTCGCTCGCCATCGCGAGGACCGTCGCCATCAGGCGCTCGGCCTCCTCACGCGCTGACCCGGGCATGTCGCTCCTCGTTTCTCAGCTCGCCGGCAGGCTCTCGACCCGGCGCTTGAGCTGCTTCAGCGCCTGATCCATGATCATCTTCTCGGCCTTGCGCCGGAACATGCCGAGCATGCCGATGGAAAGCTCCACCTCTAGCGTGTAAGTAACGGTGGTGGTGCCGTCGCCGTTGTCGGTCAGGTCGTAGGAGCCGCGCTGCGACTGCTGCGTCTTCGACGGACTGACCAGGTCCCACTCGATCCGGGAGAGGTCGTCGGCGTACGCGTACTCCAGCGTGTAGTCGTCGGCGAGCACCGCGGCGTCGATCACGAAGCGCACCTTTGCCGCATAGCCGTCCTCATATGCCTCGAGGACGTCGACCTGCTTCATCGCCTCGGCCCACTCGGGGTACCGCGGGAAGTCGCTGATCACCGCGGCCACGCGGTCGAGGGGCGCACGCACCTGGATCGACTGCGTCGAGGTATCCGCCATGAACGGAGGCTACCGCGTACCTACGACATTCCCGCCGACCGGGCCGAGAGGTGGTCACCGCCCCCGGGTTCGCCACGCGGTCCGACGGACAGGCGCCGGTAGCAGGACGGTCTCGGGCGGCTACCATCCGACAGGTGCCGGTCCTTGCCAGCGTCTCCGGGCGTGTTCAACCGCTCGCGATGGCGGCGCGCGTCATCATGCTTGCGCTGGTCGGGGCGCTCACCCTGATCGCCACCAAGGACCCGGCGCAGCTCGGCTGGATCGTCCTGCTGGCCGTCGCCGCCCTTCCCGCCTTCCTTACACCCGATCATCAGCTCTTCGCACCGCTCGGCCGGTTCGCCGAGGTGGTGATCACCGGGCTCGCGGCCGCGTCGGTCGCCGCCGCCAGCAGCGGTCTGCTGGACACCGGGTTCGGCGCTGAGGTGGTGCTGCCCTATCTCGTGGTGCCGCTGCTGACCGTCGCCCTGGGGCGGCGGGCCACCGAGGGCGCCGCCCTGCTCGGCGTCGCGGCAGTCGCGCTGGTGGCCGGCGGCATCGTGTTCGGTGACGTCCGCCAGATCACCCAGCTCGGTTACCTGGTGGCCGGCGGGCAGTGGCTGGTGTTGGGCGCCATCGTCACGTTCGCCGGCGACACCGTGCGCCAGCTGATGCAGCCCACCGAGCCAACCCCCCAGCCGTACGCGGAGGCCACTCGCCTGCTGACTCAGCTGCGCAGCGTGGCCCGTTCGCTGCCCGGCGCCACGCTCGACCCGGGCGGCATCTCCGAGCACCTGCTCGAGGAGCTGCGGCTGGTCAAGCCGGCCGACCGGGCGGCGGTGCTGTCGACCAGTGGCGGCGGCCGGCTCGTGGTGCTCGCCCAGACCGGCGTCGAGCGGGTCGACTGGGAGACGTCGCTGGACGCCGACTCGGCCATCGCGGACGCCTGGGCCACTCAGCAGCCGCAGACCGCGAGCCGCTCACAGGCCCGGTCCAGCCGCAGCGGGGGCACCTCCTCACTCGTGGTGCCGCTGGTCGCCGGGGTTCGGACCATCGGACTGGTCATCCTCGAGTCGGACGTCGCGAACGCGTACCCGCCCCCGGTCGTCGCCGAAGTCATCTGGGTGACCGAACCCGCCGCCCTGCGGCTCGAAGCCGCCCTGCTCTTCGACGACGTGCGGTCGCTCGCCACCAATGAGGAGCGTCAGCGACTGGCCCGCGAGATCCACGACGGGGTCGCCCAGGAGCTCGTGATGGTCGGCTACGGCATCGACAACGCCCAGGCCAGCCTGCCGGAGGGCGCCGAGGAGACGGCCGAGGAGCTGCGCGCGCTGCGCGCCGAGGTGACACGGGTGATCACCGAGTTGCGGTTGAGTCTGTTCGAGCTGCGCTCCGAGGTGGACCGCAACGGCGGCCTGGCGGCCGCGATCGCCGAGTACGCCCGTACCCTTGGCACCTCGGCCGGTCTGCGGGTGCACTTCACCTTCGACGAGTCGACCGCCCGCCTGCCCGCCGCCACCGAGGCCGAACTGCTCCGCATCGCGCAGGAGGCGATCACCAACGCCCGCAAGCACGCCGGCGCTTCCAACCTGTGGGTCACCTGCACGGTCGACCCGCCGTACGCAGAGATCGAAGTCTCCGACGACGGGAAGGGCTTCGCCGACGACCGCCCGGACGGCCGGTACGGCCTGACCATCATGGCCGAGCGGGCCGAGCGGATCCGGGGCCGATTGAGGATCACGCCGCGACACCCCAGCGGGACAACCGTGGCCGTAGTGCTCGGATCTCCGGCCAGGCGCGATAGCGTGCGAGATAGCGTTTCCGCTCCAGAAGGGGAGTAACCCGAGCATGTCGACCAGTCCTGCGCCGACGACGCGCACCAAGGTCCTCCTTGTCGACGATCACGACCTGATTCGTAAGGGGCTGCGACACGCATTCGAGCGCGACCGGCAGTTCGAGGTCGTGGGCGAGGCGGCCACCGCCGCCGAGGCCGTCCGCCAGGCCGGTGCGCTGCAGCCGGACGTCGTGATCATGGACCTGCGCCTACCGGACGGCAGCGGCCTAGAGGCCACCAAGGCCCTCCGGAAGAACAACGCCAACATGGGCATCGTGGTCCTCACGATGTATGCGGGCGACGACCAACTGTTCGGGGCCCTCGAGGCCGGCGCCAGCGCCTTCGTGCCGAAGACCGCACCCGCCGACGAGGTCGTGGCCGCCGCCCGGCACGCCGCGTCGGCGCCCAGCGCGTTCACCGCGGCCGACCTGGCCGAGGCGATGAAACGCCGGCTCGCTCCGTCCGGTCCGCAGCTCTCGCCGCGGGAGGGGCAGGTGCTTCGGCTCCTCGCCGACGGCATGAGTGTGGCCGGCATCGCCAAGCAGCTCTTCGTGTCGGAGTCGACGGCGAAGACCCACAACTCGAAGCTCTACGAGAAGCTGGGTGCGGCCAACCGGGCGCAGGCGTTGATGACGGCGCTCCGGCTGGGTCTCCTCGAGGCACCCGACGCCCCGAAGTTCTAGGCATTTCCGACGGATTCGGCGTTTCTGCATTTCAGGCGCCGAA
>DASWMR010000407.1:0-13552 GCA_036399635.1 Actinoplanes sp.
CATTAGCTTTGCTTTCAAAGGTTATTTGTCGTCAAACGTATTCTAGGGGAGGCGGCATGCCGCACCTCACCGTGTACGCGGTGGAAGACGACCTCGCCGGCCGCGAGCCCCATCTGATCGCCGGCCTCACCGAGGCGGTCGTCGCGGTCTACGGCGAGTGGGCTCGCGATGTCGCAGTCGTCCTCCTGGTCGGTCTGCCACCGGGCCGCTTCGGCATCGGCGGCAAACCCGCCGCGGCGCCGGCCCCCTTCGTGCAGTTCGGCATCCGGGAGGCCGTGTTCGCCCGCCCCGACGCGGCCGACATCGTGACCCGCCTGATCGCCGGCGTGACCGACGCGATCGTGGCGGTGCTCGGCGAGCGGGTGCGGCCCGGCCTGACCGTCGAGTTCACCGGCACCCCCGACGGCCGCACCGGCGTCGGCGGCGCCCTGGCCACGCATTGAGCAGTGTCAGACGGCGGGCTGGCTGCACCGGCGAGGGCATCAGCCGGCCGGGCCGGGGCGACGCTATGGGCAGGCGTCCGGGGTCTCGATCGGGTGGTCGGCGCGCAGCAGTTCGATCGCTGCCCGGTTCGGGCTCGGCGCGACCATGCCCCGCCCCGCGGCGTTGCAATCGGCCCACGCAAGGTAGCCCCTGGTCTCGCCCACCCGCATGCCCCGGTCGGCGGCGGCCCGGCCGGCCGGCGACGGGAAGTCCCAACGGATCTCGTCGTGCACCGCCGCTAACGGGCGGCCGGCGGCCTGGAAGGCGTACACCCAGACGAAGTTCGTCGTCACCTGCAGCGTGCGAACGCCGCCGACCACCGCGGACGTGTACGTCGCCCGGCCGCTCACCCGAGGCGGCGCCGCCATATCGAGTGACACCGTGGGATCGATCCAGGTCGCCAGCGTGCTGAAGCTGCCCGCCCGGAAGCGCGCCTCGACGGCGGCGCGCTGACCGGGGGCGAGCAACGCCAGGAACCGGGCCGGCTCGTGGCCGACCAGCATGCCCTCGGCCAGCCGGCTGGCGATCAGCACGGCCCGGACGCGGCGCAGCGCGGTCTCCACCTCGCCGGCGCGGAAACCGTCGACCGCCACCGCCCGCGGCAGCGTGATGCCGGCCTCCCCCGCCCGGTATCCGGCGGCCGGCGTGCCCACGAACGGGTCGGCCGGTGCCGGGCCTGCCAGGGTGGTCACGGTCACGGTCTCGGTGCCGGAAACGGCCGACGCCGGGGACGCCTGCGGCACGCTCGCCGGCATCCACGAGCGCAGCACCGGGATGGCCGCAGCGAGCAGCACCCCGGCGACCGTGAAGGCCAGCAGCAGCCGTAGGTAGCGGGCCCCCCGGCCCGGTGCGTCCCCGCGCGTCCGCCGGAACCCCAGCAGCCTGGTCTCCCGGCGCACCCTGCGTTCGGTCTTTCGCGCCCATTCCTCGAGCCCGGCGAAGGGGTCGGGGTGTTCGTGCTGATCCATGTCGCGGTCCTCGGGCGGAATGATCGGGGGTGGACGGGGCAATCAACGCGCGGACAAGCAGGGCGGATCAGTATGCATCAATGGTCGCGTCGAGGTGCTACCCCGATCGGACCGCCGCACTGCAGTTGCTCAAGCAAGCAATTTGCCGAGAGAACGGACATTTCTTCCGTGAGTGAGCTCAACCTGCTGGTCGTCGTCGCGAGCACCCGGCCTGGCCGGATCGGCCTGCCGGTGTCCCGGTGGTTCGTCGACCTCGCCAAGGGGCACGGCGGATTCCACGTCTCGGTCGCCGATCTGGCCGAGGAGAACCTGCCGATGCTGGACGAGCCGCACCACCCGCGGCTGCGGAAGTACCAGCACGACCACACCAAGCGGTGGAGTGAGAAGGTGGCCGCGGCCGACGCGATCGTCTTCGTCATCCCGGAGTACAACTACAGCTTCGGCGCGGCGCTCAAGAACGCGCTCGACTATCTGCACGCGGAGTGGAGCTACAAGCCGGCCAGCGTGGTGAGCTACGGCGGCGTCTCGGCCGGCACGCGTTCGGCGATGGCTCTGCACGCGGCGACGTACGCGCTGAAGATCTTCATGATCCCGGAGGCGGTGAACATCCCGTTCGTCAGCAGTTTCCTGGTGGACGGCGAGATCGAGGCCAACGAGGTGATGACGACCGCCGCCGGGGCGATGCTCGGCGAGCTGAGCCGGGTCGCGACGGCGCTCAAGCCGCTTCGCGGGTAGATGAGTACTCCGCAGCTGTTGTCCGCCTTCGCCGGTCACTGGACCGGCGACGGGACCGGAGTCACCGTGATCGTCCCCCCGCCGGGCACCGTCGGCTCAGGCGAGGTACGCGGCGGAGCACCGGCGACCCGCGAGTTCGAGCTGCTCGACCCGCTCTGTCTGGTCGACCGGGTGGACGCGGTGGTGCTGTCCGGCGGTTCCGCGTTCGGGTTGGCGGCCGGCGACGGGGTCGCGCGGTTGCTGCGCTCGCGGGGCGCGGGCTTCCCGACGCCGTTCGGGCCGGTGCCGATCGTGGTAGGAATGTCCCTCTTCGACGGTTCGGTGGCCGGCGTGCCGCCGGACGCCGCGGCCGGCGCCGAGGCCGCACTGGCGGCATTCGGCGGGGAGCCGTTGCTCGGCGGCCGGGTCGGTGCGGGCGCCGGATCGACCACCGGGAAGTGGCGCGGCCGCTCCGACCCGGGCGGGGTGGGCATCGCCCACGGCACGGCGGGGGCCGCATCGGTGGCCGTGCTGGTGGTCGTCAACGCCTGGGGTGACGTCCTCGGACCGGCGGACCGGCCGGCGCCCGTCGCCGCCACCGAGCCACCGTTCGGGCTGGGGAATACCACGATCGCGGTGGTACTGACCGACGCTCGGCTGTCCAAAGCGGACTGCTTCCTGCTGGCGCAGAGCGGACACGACGGGTTCGCGCGGGCGATCCATCCGCCGCACTCGCGCTATGACGGGGACGCGGTGGTGGCGCTGGCGACCCCCGCCGTCGACGCCGACCTGGATCTGCTGCGCGCAGCCACCACCGACGTGATGGCCGAGGCGATCCGCGCCGCCGTCCGCTGACCGGCCCGGCTCAGGGCACCAGGCCGGTGGCGAGCAGGTGACCGCTCGTCGCGACGAGGGCCGGCTCGCTGCCGTACAGCCGGGCCAATTCCAGCGCCCCACGGAACACGGCGTCAGCCATCGGACCGGTCGCGGCGGCCTCGGCGGCCGGCCACGCCGGGCCCTCCACCCCATGCACCTGTACGCCGGTGAGCCCGGCCGCCGCACATTCGTCCACCAGCTCCTCGACCCGGTGGAAGTAGGCCACGGTGAAGCCGAGCTCGGTGTTGTTCCGCCCGTCGTCGAGCAGCCGGACGGCCTCGGCCACCAGGTGCGGCGCGAACCGGCCGGTCGCGACGTAGTCGATCGGCCCGGCGAACCGGGAGATCGCCGCGGCCACCACCCGGCCGCCGGGGCGGGTCACTCGGACCGCCTCGCTCAGCGCCCGCACCCGGTCGTCCCGCCCGGTCAGGTGGTAGAGCGGCCCGAGCAGCAGGGTGGCGTCGTAGGCGCCGTCGACCTCCGGCAGCGCCCGCGCATCGGCCACCTCGGCGTCGATCGGCGGGTGCCCGGCCCGGGCCTGGGCGACGTGCCCGGGTACCAGGTCGAGCAGCCGCACCCGGTGACCGTCACCGGCGAGCGTGCGGGCGTACTCCCCCGGCCCGCCGCCGACGTCGAGGATGCGCGACTCGGGCGGCAGCAGCGCGCGCAGCAGCTCCAGCGTGCGAATGCGCTCCAGCCGGGTCTGCGGCCGGCGCGACAACCGCTCATCCTCGCGATAGCGATCGGTGTAGAAGTCGACGATCTCCCCGGTCTGCTGATCCATCCGCCGATCTTGGCCGCCCCGGCCCACCGCAGCCACTCATTTACGTCAATTCTCGAATGCTAGTCCGGCGCCAACCGCTCAAGATCGGTTAGCGTTACCGGCATGAGTGTGCGCTTCGGGGTATTCGTGCCGCAGGGCTGGAAGATGGACCTGGTCGAGATCGCCGACCCGGTCGAGCAGTACGAGGCGATGACCGCGGTGGCCCGGGCCGCCGACGCCGGGCCGTGGGACTCGATCTGGGTCTACGACCACTTTCATACCGTGCCCGAGCCGACCCCCAACACGACCTTCGAGTGCTGGACCGCCACCGCCACGCTGGCCCGCGACACCAGCCGGGTGAATATCGGCCAGATGGTCGGCTGCAACGGTTACCGGCAGCCCTCGCTCTACGCGAAGATCGCGTCGACCGTGGACGTGGCCAGCAACGGGCGGCTCTACGCCGGCCTCGGCGCCGGCTGGTACGAACACGAGTGGAAGGCGTACGGCTACCGCTGGACCGACGTGCCGGAGCGGATGGCCGAGTTCCGCGAGGCGGTCGAGATCGTGCACAAGATGTGGACCGAGGACCGCCCGGTCTTCCACGGCAAGCACTACTCGATCGACGGCCCGATCAACGAGCCGAAGGGCGTCCGCAAGCCGCACCCGTCGTTCTGGCTCGGCGGCGGCGGCGAGAAGGTGACGCTCAAGCTGGTCGCCAAATACGCCGACGCGTGCAACGTCGGCGGCGGCAAGCCCGACGTCATCCGGCACAAGCTGGCGGTGCTCCGCGAGCACTGCGACCGGCTGGGCCGCGACTACGACCAGATCATCAAGTCGACGAACATCGAGATCGACCTGACCCACTCGACGGCCGAGACCACCGCCCGCGTCGAGCAGGCCCTGGAGGCCGGCGCCGACTACATCAATTTCTACATCCCGCGAGTCGCCTACGACCACACCCCCCTGCTGCGCCTGGCGGACGAACTCATCCCCCAGTTCACCCAAAATCGATAGGTATGGCCAGGTCCCATTGCCGATTCATGGCTGACCCTCCAGGTGGCTGAGCCGCCTGCCGGCCACGGGCCAGAAGCGGCCGCCCAAGATCCGGCCGAGTACCGCGTGACCGAACCTGAGACTCTTGTCAGCTGCGGATTCGGTGAAAAGATGGGCCGGGAAGTGTCCGATCCGGCGTCTGGAGACCTAGTGACCGCCAAGACCGTGTTGCACAACTTCATCGACGGCGCCCCGGCCGCGCCCGCCGACGGACGATATGAAGACCTGATCGACCCGGCGACCGGCGAGGTCTTCGCCTCGGCACCGGTGTCCGGCCAGCCGGACGTGGACCGGGCGATGGAGGCCGCGTCCAGCGCGTTCGAGCAGTGGCGCAACACCACGCCCAGCGAACGGCAGCAGGCGCTGCTGAAGTTCGCCGACGCGGTCCAGGCGCGGGCCGGTGAGCTGGTCGAGGCGGAGTCCCGGAACACCGGCAAGCCGCTCGGGCTGACCGCCAGCGAGGAGCTGCCGCCGGCGATCGACCAGATCCGGTTCTTCGCCGGCGCCGCCCGGGTGCTGGAGGGCCGGTCGGCGGGGCAGTACCTGGCAGGCTACGAGTCGTATGTGCGGCGTGAGCCGATCGGCGTGTGCGCGCAGGTCACCCCGTGGAACTACCCGCTGATGATGGCGGTCTGGAAGCTGGCGCCGGCGATCGCCGCGGGCAACACGGTCGTGCTGAAGCCGTCGGACACCACGCCGGTCACCACGGTCATGCTGGCTGAGATCGCCGCCGAGTTCCTGCCGCCCGGCGTGCTCAACGTGGTGGTCGGCGACCGCGACACCGGCCGTCGGCTGGTCAGCCACCGCACCCCGCAGCTGGTCTCGATCACCGGCTCGGTGCGGGCCGGCATGGAGGTCGCCTCGGCCGCCGCCGCCGATCTCAAGCGCACCCACCTGGAGCTGGGCGGCAAAGCGCCGGTGGTGGTCTTCGACGACGCCGACATCGAGGCGGCGGCCGCATCGATCGCCGAGGCGGGCTACTTCAACGCCGGCCAGGACTGCACCGCGGCCACCCGGGTGCTGGCCGGCCCGCGCGTCTACTCCGACTTCGTGGCCGCGCTCGGCGAGGCGGCCAAGGGCACCAAGACCGGCGCGGCCGACGACGAGGACGTGCTCTACGGCCCGCTGAACAACGCTCGCCAGTTCGACCGGGTGGCCGGCTTCGTCGACCGCCTGCCCGACCACGCGACGCTGAACGCGGGCGGTGCCAAGGTCGGCGACCGCGGCTACTTCTACTCCCCCACCGTCGTCTCCGGCCTGCGGCAGACCGACGAGCTGATCCAGGACGAGGTGTTCGGCCCGGTCATCACCGTGCAGCAGTTCGCCGATGAGGACGAGGCGGTGCGCTGGGCGAACGGCGTGGAGTACGGCCTCGCCTCATCGGTGTGGACGAAGGACCACGGCCGCGCGATGCGGATGACCCAGCGCCTCGACTTCGGCTGCGTCTGGGTGAACTGCCACATCCCGCTGGTCGCCGAGATGCCGCACGGCGGATTCAAGCACTCCGGGCACGGCAAGGACCTGTCAATGTACGGCCTGGAGGACTACACCCGCATCAAGCACGTGATGCACAGCCTCGGCTGACACCGCCAGCCTCTGCTCACTAATACGCACCACCCGCCAAGCCTTGCTCTGCTCACCGATACGCACCACCCCAGCTCAACGCGGTGGTGCGTATCGGTGAGCAGAGCGAGGCGGCGTCAGGAATCGAGGGCCTACTGCTCTCGCATCTCCCAGGGGGAGCCGTATTCGACGAGCTTTTCGAGGAAGGGGACGGCGTCGAACGCCTCCGGACCCAGGACTCCGGCGCCGGTCCAGACGCCGGCGGCGAGCAGCTCGAGGGCCACGACCGGGTTCACCGCGGTCTGCCAGACCACGGCCTGGGCGCCGTACTCGCGCATTGACCACTCGTTGTCGACCAGGTGGTAGAGGTAGACCTCGCGCGGCGCGCCGTCCTTGCCGAGGCCGCGCACCAGCGTGCCGGCGCAGGTCTTGCCGGTCATCTTGGCGCCCAGGGTGGCGGGGTCGGGCAGCACCGCGGCGACCATGTCGCGCGGGGAGACCATCGCGCCGCCGACCTTCACCGGCGCGGTGCGGTCGAGACCGAGTTTGTGCAGCGTCTTGAGCACGTCGATGAACTCGCTGCCGAGCCCGTACTTGAAGGTGACCTTGGCGGCGTCCACCCAGCGCGGGATCAGCAGCACCTCCTCGTGCTCGACGTGCACGCACTCGACCGGGCCGATGCCGCCGGGGAAGTCGAAGACCTCGGGCTCGCTGAACGGCTCGACGGTGTACCAGCCGCGGTCGCGCTCGTAGATCACCGGTGGATTGAGGCACTCCTCGATGGTGGTCCACACCGAGAACGACGGCGCGAAGTCGTAACCCTCGACGACCAGGTTCGACCCGTCGCGTACGCCCGCCTCGTCGATCACGGAGAAGAGGTGGTCGGCGGCGTACCGGGCGAAGATGTCGGAGAGTCCCGGCTCGACGCCGATCCCGACCAGGGCGAGCCGCCCGGCCGCCGCCCAGGCGGCCGCGGCGGCGAACTGCTCGTCGCCGAGCTTGACCCCGGTCCGGGCGTAGGGCTCGGCCGGGTGCGGGCGGGACAGCGACATCGCCATGTCGAGGTAGTCGGCGCCCGCCACGTGCGCACCTTCGAAAACCGGCAGGACGAAGCGAGGATCAACCGCATTCAGTACGTGCGTGATGCCGTGCGCCCGGCACAGAGCGGTGACCGCCTCCGCCTTCGACGCGTCGACGTGGGTCGCCACGAAGCGGTCGTCCGCGACGGACTCCACTGCCCGGGCGGCGCGCTCGGGGTCGAAGTCGGCGACCACGAAGCGTTCGAAAAAGTCGCGACGGGCCGCAATGCCGGCCGCGGCGGATCCGACACCGCCCGCACCGACAAGGAGGACGCGCATGGGGAACACACCTTTCAGGTGATCAGCAAATGAAACCGTGTCCCAGGAGCCTTCCGGCCACGGAAATGCTTGTCAAGAGCGATCAACTCTGCGATAAACGCATCCGAACCGCGGCCGCCGACCCGGCCGAGCGGCCGTCCGCCGCGGAATCGGTCGACCGTCGCAAACCTGACCACCGATTCCATTGCCGCGCACCGGCGCCCGGGGAAGAATCGCGACGTGACGGCGGACCTGGCGTTGGACGACATCAACAAGCAGATCATCGAACACCTGCAGCGGGACGGGCGGATGTCGTACGCGACGCTCGCCAAGACCATCGGGCTGTCCGAGGCGGCCGTACGCCAGCGGGTGCAACGCCTGCTGGACGGCGGCCTGATGCAGATCGTGGCGGTCACCGACCCGCTCACGCTCGGCTTCGCCCGGCAGGCCATGGTCGGCCTGAAGGTGAACGGCGACCTGCGCGCGATCGCCGACGAGATCGCCGCGATCCCCGAGGTGGACTACGTGGTGATCTGCGCCGGCGGCTTCGACCTGCTCGTCGAGCTGGTCTGCACCGACGACGAGCACCTGCTCGACCTGCTGAATGAAAAGGTCCGGGTGGTCAAAGGGGTCACCGTCTGCGAGACCTTCATGTATCTGAAGCTCGCCAAACAGACGTACGCCTGGGGCACCCGGTGAGGAGCCCGTCCTTCTGGCTGCACACCCTCGGGCCGGTCACGCCGCGCCCGGCACTGCCCGGCGACCGCGACGCCGACGTGGCGATCGTGGGTGGCGGCTACACCGGGCTGTGGACGGCGTACTACCTGGCCCGGGCCGCGCCGCACCTGTCGATCGTGGTGCTCGACGCGGCGTACTGCGGGTTCGGCGCCTCCGGCCGCAACGGCGGCTGGGCGTCCGGGCTGTTCCCGGTGCCCGAGGCGACGCTGGCCCGCCGCTACGGTCCGGACCGCGCCGCCGCCATGCACGAGGCGCTGGCCGACGCGGTCGACGAGGTGGGCCGGGCCGCCCGCGCCGAGGGGATCGACTGCCACTACGCCAAGGGCGGCACCATTTCGCTGGCCCGCTCCCCCGCCCAGTTGCGCCGCGCCCGCACGGCCGAGGGGTTCATCGGGGCGGCAGAGGCGCGGGCGATCTGCAACGCCACCGGCGTGCTCGGCGGCGTCTACCGGCCGGACTGCGCCGCGCTGCATCCGGCCCGACTGGTGCGCGGGCTGGCCACGGCCGTCGAGCGGCTCGGCGTGCGGGTGCATGAGGGCACCCGGGCGGAGCGGATCACCCGCGGTTCGGTCGTCACCGACCACGGCACCGTCCGGGCCGGCACGGTCGTCCGCGCGCTGGAGGGCTACACCGCGCGGCTGGCCGGGCATCGGCGCGCGCTCGCACCGGTCTACTCCCTGATGATCGTCACCGAGCCGCTACCCGCGGCCGACTGGGAGCGCATCGGTCTGCGCCGCCGCGAGACGTTCACCGACGAACGGCACATGATCGTTTATGGCCAGCGGACCGCGGACGACCGCCTGGCGTTCGGCGGGCGCGGCGCGCCCTACCACTTCGGCTCGGCCGTCGAACCGGAGCACGACCTGGTGCCGTCGGTCTTCGACAACCTGCGGCACACGCTCACCGACATGTTCGACATCCGACCGGAAATCGCGTACCGCTGGGGTGGTCCGCTCGGCATCCCGCGTGACTGGATGCCCAGCGTCGGCCTTGCCGACGGCATCGGCTGGGCCGGCGGCTACGTCGGGGACGGCGTCGCGGCGGCCAACCTCGCCGGGCGTACGCTCGCCGACCTGATCGTGGGCAACGGGAGTGACCGGACGGCGCTGCCGTGGGTCGGGCACCGCTCCCGGCGCTGGGAGCCGGAACCGATCCGCTGGCTCGGCATCAACGCCGCCCTGCGCGCCACTTCCCTGCGCGACGCCCTGGAGAACCGCGCCACCGCAAGCTGATCCGCCGTCGGCGCCTACGCGGCAGGCTACCGCGCGGGCCCGAAAGCGGCAGGCCCAGCGCTGCGACTCACCGTGGCGGGGTGATGCGTTCGCGGGCCAAGAAGTCCGCCTTGCCCTCGGTGTATGCCTCGCGGTCGTCCGGGTGTTCCGCGGCGAGGAGCCGCTTCGCGTCGGCGTACCGCTGCGCGAGGGCCAGGTCGCGGCGCAGCGCGTCGCGGAAGTTGAGCTGCTCGTGCCAGCGCGAGTGCCCGGCCGCGATCAGGTGCAAATGGGCGAGCCGGCGCTGCCCGGCAGCGTCGGGCAGCACGAAGAACCGCCGCCACGGCCACAGGTCGAGGGCTGGCGGCACGTAACACCACCCGTGCTCGGCCAGCCGCCCCGCCGCACCGTCCACCGCCGCCTCGAGGTCGCGCACCGAGGCCATCAGATCGACGATCGGCTTCGCCGGCAGCCCCGGCACGGCGGTGGAGCCGATGTGCTCCACCCCGGCAACCAGCCACGGCGCGAGCAACTCGGCGAGCCGGGCCTGGTGCGTCGCACCGAGCTCCAGCCAGGCCGGGTCGTGCGCGACGAGCTCGGGTTTCTCATCCGCCCACACCGGACGTTCGTCACTCACCGCACCACCCTAATCCGCCGAACCGATACGACGCGTCGCGGCGCCACCCCGCTCTGGGGACGATGGTCGATGTCGCGGATGCGGGACCCAAGGAGGCTGGGTGGAGCAAGCTCGACCTTGTTGATTTGAGCTCGCCCGGGTGGGTTTTGCTCCACAGATCGGGTGGTTCGGGCGCGCAGGTAGGCGGCGTCGACCGCGCCGGGTGCGCAGGAACTCGCCGCGGGCGTGCGGGTTGGCCGGCCACCACGGCTCGTGGCTCCAGCACGTCGAGGCCGGCCGAGCGGGCCGCCATGAGGTAGTCGCCGGGCCGGCATCCGGCGTAAGTGCCGTCGTCGGCCACCGCCGAGGCGATGCCGCCCAGGTAGAGCGACTGCCATCGGATGTCCGAGTGATCAGGTGTCCGCCGGGGCGCAGCGCCCGCGCTAACTCGGCGAACACCGGCGCCAGCTCCGCCTCCGCGACGTGGGCGAGCGCCAGCCCGAAAGTGACGGTGTCGACCGCGGAGGCGACCGGTCACCGCGACGCGATTACCGGTGCCCGGTCAGGCGGGCTCGTCGGTCTTTCCGGCGCTCTCGAAGGCGAGGGCCAGCTCGTCGAAGTTCAGGTGCAGGGTGTTGAGCAGGCCGGTGTGCTTCGCGGGGTCGACGTCGTCGGGCAGTTGCCGGCTGACGAAGTCGGCCCGCTGGTCCTGCCCGCGCTTGCGCAGTTCGTCGACGATGACGTGCTTCGGAATGGTCATGGTAACCGCGCTTTCCTAGAAGATCCGAGCCGGCGACCGCCGGCCTCGGTCAAGGCTGAGGTGCACCCGGGACCGCCGTTACGGTGGGCCGGGGCGTCAGGAAAGCTGGAGAAGGCGGCACCTGGGGCTGACGTCGGGGCCGGGCAGGTGCGCAAGTCGCTTGGGTAAAGCGGCCGCGGAATCCGGGCGGCCATGGACAGTCTCCCCCAGAACCCAACCGCGCGCGGCACGGCCGCCGCACGGGGGTGCGGTGGCCGCCGCGGTTCCCGGTCAGAGCAGGTTCGAGGCCTCGATGAGCACCCCGCGCAGGATCTGCTCGATCTCGGCGAACTCGGCCTCGCCGGCGATCAGCGGCGGCGCCAACTGGATCACCGGATCGCCCCGGTCGTCGGCGCGGCAGTAGAGACCCGCCTCGAACAGGGCCTGCGACAGGAAGCCGCGCAGCAGCCGCTCCGACTCCTCCTCGTTGAACGTCTCCTTCGTCGCCTTGTCCTTCACCAGCTCGATGCCGAAGAAGTAGCCGTCGCCGCGGACGTCGCCGACGATCGGCAGGTCGGTGAGCCGCTCCAGGTAGGACCGGAAGAGGTCGGTGTGCCCCCGGACGTGCCCGTTGAGGTCCTCCCGCTCCATGATGTCCAGGTTGGCCAGCGCCACCGCGGCACCGACCGGGTGGCCGCCGTAGGTGACGCCGTGCGCGAACCAGTTGGTGCCCTCGAGGAACGGCGCGGCCAGCTTGTCCGACGCGATCATCGCGCCGAGTGGGACGTACCCGCTGGTCAGGCCCTTGGCAATGGTGATGATGTCCGGGGTGTAGCCGTACTTGTGGCCGCCGAAGTACTCGCCGAGCCGACCGAAGCCGCAGATCACGTCATCGGAGACGAGCAGGACGTCGTACCGGTCGCAGATCTCCCGGACCCTTTGGAAGTAGCCGGGCGGCGGCGGGAAGCAGCCGCCGGCGTTCTGCACCGGCTCGAGGAACACCGCGGCCACCGTGTCGGGCCCCTCGAACTCGATCATCTCGGCGATCCGGTCGGCGGCCCAGACGCCGAACTGCTCGAGCGACATCGACTCGTCGGGGCGCCGGTAGTAGTTGGTGTTCGGCACCCGGAAGGTGGACGGCACGAGCGGCTCGAAGTCCTGCTTGAGCGCCGGGATGCCGGTGATCGAGAGCGCGCCCATCGAGGTGCCGTGGTAGGCGATCGAGCGGGACAGCACCTTGGTCTTGGTGGGCTTGCCGACCCGCTTGAAGTAGGACCGGGCCAGCTTCCACGCCGACTCCACCGCCTCGGACCCGCCGGTGGTGAAGAAGACCCGGTTGAGGTCGCCGGGGGCCAGATCGGCCAGCCGGGCGGCGAGCTCGACGGCCTTCGGGTGGGCGTACGACCAGATCGGGAAGTAGGCCAACTCGCGCGCCTGCTTGGCGGCCGCCTCGGCCAGCTCCTGCCGGCCGTGCCCGGTCTGCACCACGAAGAGCGCGGACAGGCCGTCCAGGTAGCGGCGTCCGGTGGAGTCCCAGATGTAACAGCCGTCGCCGCGCACGATCATCGGCACGTCATTCTTCTGGTACGACGAGAGCCGGGTGAAGTGCATCCACAGGTGGTCGCGCGCCGCGTCGGCGAGCTTGGCGTAATCGGGTGACTGGAGGTCGCTCAAGGGGGGCTCCCGGATGGCGTGGGCGGAGGGGGTCAGCGGGTCGCGAAGGCCTGGTCGAGCAGGCTCAGGCCGCGGTCGAGCTCGTCATCGGTGATCACCAGCGGCGGTAGCAACCGGATCACGTTGCCGTACGTGCCGCAGGTGAGCAGGAGCAGGCCGAGCTCGTGCGCCGCCTTGGCCACCGCGGCCGTGGTGACCGGGTCGGGGGTGGGTCCGTACGGCCCGGTCTCACCGGGCACGACCAGCTCGGCGGCGAGCATCGCGCCGCGACCGCGGACCTCGCCGATCTCCGGGTGCTTGGCGGCGAGGGCGTGCAGGCGGGGCAGCGCGATGTCGGCGATCCGCCGGGCGGCGGCGGCGAGGTCGAGCTCACGCATCATCTCGATGGTGGCCAGGGCGGCGGCGCAGGCGATCGGGTTGCCGCCGTAGGTGCCGCCGAGCCCGCCCGGGTGCACCGCGTCCATGATCTCGGCGCGGCCGGTCACCGCGGCCAGCGGCAGTCCGCCGGCGATGCCCTTGGCGGTGGTGATCAGGTCGGGCTCAACACCCTCGTCGGTGCAGGCGAACCACGAGCCGGTGCGGCAGAAGCCGGTCTGGATCTCGTCGGCGATGTACACGGCACCGGCCTGGCGGCTCCACTCGGCCAGCGCCGGCAGGAAGCCCGGCGCGGGCACCACGAACCCGCCCTCGCCCTGGATCGGCTCGATCAGCACCGCAGCCACGTTGGCGGCACCGACCTGGGACTCGACCAGCGCCAGCGCCCGGGCCGCGGCCTGGGCGCCGGTCAGGCCGGGCTCGTCGCGGAACGGGTAGGACA
>DASWMR010000408.1:0-5603 GCA_036399635.1 Actinoplanes sp.
CCAGTACCCCGGCCCGGGCCAGCCCGGCCAGTACCCCGGCCCGGGCCAGCCCGGCCAGTACCCAGGTCAGTACCCGGGTCAGCCCGGTCAGTACCCGGGTCAGCCCGGTCAGCAGCCGGGTCAGCCGGGTCAGCCCGGTCAGTACCCGACGGATCTCGGTCAGTACCCCGGCGCGCCTGGCCAGCAGCCTTACCCGGGCGCGCAGCAGCCGGGATACGGCGGACCGGCACCGCACCAGGGCGGTCAGCAGTACCCGTCGTACCCGGGTCAGCAGGGCCAGCCCGGTCAGCCGGCGCCCGGCCTGCCGCCGTACCCAGGGCAGACCTCGCCCGCGTCGGATCCCTACGGCCTGCCGCCCGCCTCCGATCCGTACGCACCGCCGGCCTCGCCGCCATCCGCGGCCGTTCCCTATGCGCCGCCGCCATCCGCGGCCGATCCCTCTACGCCGCCGCCGGCCACCGGCCCGGTCCCGCCGGGCGGGGATCAGCATCGGTCACCGGCTGATCCGGCGGACGGTGGCGACGAGCCGCCCAGGCCGCCGGCCAGCCCGGCCTGACGCCGGGTTCGTCCCCCGCTGGTCCCGGGGGCGGGTAGGTTCGGGCCAACGGATCACCGCCGGGAGTCGTCGATGTCGTACCCAGTCCAGCCGCCGCCCGTCGCGATGGCACCGCCCTCCCCGCCCGCCGGACGACCGCCCGGGGTTACCGCGGCATCCATCCTGCTCTGGGTGATGGCAACCGGCGGGCTGATCTATGCGATCACCACGCTGGCGATCGTCCCGGGCGTGGTGAGCCGGTTCCGGGACGCCAGCGACGGCGCTTTCCGGTCGTTCGAGGACGTCGACACGGAGACCTACGTCGCGGTCGTCTGGCTCGGTGCGGCGATCGCGCTGGCAGTCGGGGTCATCCTGCTCGCGCTCTACGTCGTGCTCGGCCTCGCGCTGCGCCGCGGCAGCAACGCGGCCCGGATCGCCACCCTGGTGGTCAGCGGCCTGGGCGTGCTGGCCGGAGCGGGCACCTTGGTGATCATGGCGGTCCAGCGCAACGGGGAGACGCTGCGCGGTTCGCTCGCCGACCAGCTCACCAGCGCGTACCCGAGCGGCTGGATCGGCTCCAACGTCGCCCTCGCGGGGGCGCAGATGGTCGGCTACGCCCTGGTCGGTCTTCTGGTCCTGACCTCACCGGCGATCTTCTTCGGCCGGCGCGGCTCAGCGGCGGCGCAGCCGGCGGGCGCTCCGACGCCGCCCTACGGCATGCCTTATCCGACGGCCCAGGGGTACGCGGCGCAGGGTCAACCAGCCGCCGCGGGGTATCCGCCGCCCGGGTACGCGGCCGGACCCGGTTACACCCAGCCCGGTTACACCCAGCCCGGCTACGCCCCGCCTGGTTACACGCAGCCCGGCTACGCCCCGCCTGGTTACACGCAGCCTGACTACGCCCAGCCCGATACTGCTGGCTACGCCCGGCCGAGCGCGCCTCCGGCGAACCAGCCCGCAGCGGCCCCGAACGATGAATACTGGTCACGTCCCTCGGAGTAATCCCTCCGAGACCCCCTCATATTGATGGGTATGGGTCACCCGAACGGGTAGAACGTGATGCGTCTCATCGGCTGTCCGGATAGGCCTCCCCGACAGTCGGTGGGTGTTTTTCGCTACATGGGTAAACGTTGGTTCACTTGATTCACAGGACCTTCTCAGCGCCCCGACCGGGTGATCTGTCGCCAGGCTGCCATGTGACCCTCGACATACAGGCTTTGAGCTGCGTCGATGCCTACAGTCTGGGGCGAAAGGGACCTCAGTCACGGTAAACCTTGTTTTTTGATCCACTCAATGTCGTGCGTCAATAGTTCCGTTCCGCCCCGGCGGGGCGAAAGGTTCCGGTTTC
The DNA here is from genome assembly GCA_036399635.1 of Actinoplanes sp. Lineage (GTDB taxonomy): Bacteria > Actinomycetota > Actinomycetes > Mycobacteriales > Micromonosporaceae > Actinoplanes. The sequence goes on from DASWMR010000408.1 coordinate 1,884, forward strand.
CAGCCAGCCAGTACGCTCGATGCATGGAGGCACGCCACGACCTGCGTAAATTCATCACTGAATTGCCCGGCGTCGAGCGTGGTCCCGTGCTTTCATCGGGTCGTGGACTTCTGTACCGGCCGCCCGGTCCGGAAGTTCGCGCAGCGTGGCGAGACGACGACGGCGAGGTGGGAACGGACCGCGTCTAAACGGATCAGCGGCCCAAAACGGATCGACGAATTGACAACGTGGGGCACCTTCACTCCGGGGGCGGATCGAGGGCCCGACGCAGATGGGCAGCGACCAGACGGCGGCTGAGGCGTTGCAGGAGGCAAGAGACCGAAGTCGGTGTCTCGGTAAAGGTTGATCAGGGCGGCTCGTGGGCCCCTCTGTTGATCAACCGAGACGGTGATCGATTTCGGCCTTACGGCCTAAAAGTTAACCGGTTCGTCTCTGCATACATGCAGGAGAATCGATGCAGTTGGTGGAAGGATGGAGATCGTGGGAACTGCGTTGGCGGAAATGACAATGCCTCAGATCTCGCCGCTTGCCGGCGAGCCAATCGAACGTGCCGATGCCGAGCGGCTGGCGGGTGTGCTCAAGGCACTCGCCGATCCGGCCCGGTTGCGGCTACTGAGCCTCATCCAGTCCGCAACGGACGGCGAGGCGTGCGTCTGCGACCTGACGGCCCCCCTGGGGTTGTCGCAGCCGACCGTGAGCCACCACTTGCGGATCCTGACCGAGGCAGGACTCCTCGAGCGGGAGAAGCGCGGCGTGTGGGCGTACTACCGCCTCGTGCCGACCGCTATCGCGACGATCGCGGACCTGCTCACGCCGCCGCGCAAGCGAGCCACCAAAAAGGCGCGCTGACCGCGCCCGCAACGCCTGGCGTCACCGATCATGGGGCGTGACGCCAGGCTGAAGACCTCCGCCTCCAGTCCACCCCTAGGGTCAGACAGACCCCAGGACCCGAGGAGTAACGGGTGAACTACGTCCACGGCGATCTGCGCGACCAGCTCGCGTTCGTGGGTTTCGACGTGGTCCAGTCGAGCCTGGTCACCGGGTCGGGTGGCAACCTGTCGGCCCGCATTCCGGACGAGGACGCCGTCTGGGTAACCGCCAGCGGCTCCTGGCTCGGCCGGCTCAGCCGGACCACCTTCGCCCCGATTCAAGTCTCGGACGGCTCGGCCGCGACGATCGGCAGCATGCCGCCGCCGCGGATTGAGCCGACCAGCGAGCTCGCCCTGCACCTGGCGTTGTACCGGGCCCGCCCGGACGTCAACGCCGTGATTCACCTGCATCCGCAGACCGCCTTGCTGCTCGACGCGTTGGGTGAGCAGATTCGGATCGTCACCACCGACCACGCCTTCTATCTGCGGCGGATTTCGACGGTGCCGTTCCGACTGCCCGGCGGCACCGAAATCGCGGCCCTCTGTGCGGCGATGGCCGCGGACGGCACCGACTGCCTGGTGTTGAGTCAGCACGGCTGCGTCGTCATGGCCGACTCGGTGGAGCTCGCCCACAAGCGGGCCCGCAACCTCGAGGAGGCCGCGCAGCTGACCTACCGCGCCCTGGCCGCCGGCCGTCTTGGCAGCCTCCGGGACTGCCCGGAGGAGTTCCAGGAGCGCCTTACCGGCTCCGCCGCAGTTTCGGTCTGAACAGGCCAGCGGCCCCCACACCGCTGGGCCGAGCACAGCATAGGCGGCCTGCATCGGAGGAGATGCGGACCGTCTCGCCTATGCCCACCAAGAAACGGCCTCGCACCCAACCGGATGCGAGGCCGTTCTGGTGCAGCCTCTGGTCAGCGGCGGCGGTGCGAGTGCGGGGTGGTCGGCTGATCGTCGTCGTCCTCGTCGCGGACGGCGTCGACCAGGCCGGCAACGGTCGCGGCCGCCACGACACCGATCGCCGTGGCGGGCTCCGGCTCGCCGGCATTGCCCGCCTTCTTCTTGGCCCGCCGCTCGCGCAGGATCTCGATGAGGATCGGCAGCACCGAGATCAGCACGATGAGTGCGACCACCGGCAGGATGTAGTGGTCGATCTTGTCGCCGACCGCCTTGTAGATCTGCTCGGCCAGGGAATGGCCGATGATGATGATGCCGTCGGTCCAGAGGATCGCGCCGACCACGTTCCACAGGAAGAACTTTCGTGCCGGCATGCCCAGGGTGCCCGCCACCGGGTTGAGGAAGGTGCGGACGATCGGAATGAAGCGGGCGAGGACCACGGCCTTGGCTGGGCCGAACTTCTCGAAGTAGTACTCCGCCTTCTCGACGTACTCCTTCTTGAAAAGCTTGGAGTCGGGCTTCTCGAACATCCGGGTCCCGTACCGCGCGCCCAGCAGGTGGCCCACCTGGGCGCCGACGATGGCACAGATCGGCGCGCCGATCAGCAGGCCGGCGTAGGACAACTGGGTACCCTCGCCGAGGAGCTCGTTGGCCACCGGTGAGGCGGCGACGCCGGCCAGGAAGAGTAGCGAGTCACCGGGAAAGAAGAAGCCGACCAGCAGGCCGGTTTCGGCGAAGAGGATCGCCCAGACGCCGATCAACCCGAAGGTCTGCAGCAGGTCCTTCGGATCCATCGGGTTGAGGGCGAGCTGCTCGCCGAGCGCATGGATGTCCACGAGGAGCCAGGGTACCGGCCGAAACCTAGCCGCTACCTGTACGGATCCTGTGGAAACCATTCCTCGTCAACCCGGCTGCATGGGCCATCGATGGCCCGCCGCGCAATGCCCTAAACGACTGGGCTGGGCGCGGGGGCGCGAGGGCCGGCCGCTGACAGCGGGCGGCCGGCCCTACTGGGGTGGTGCGTATTGGTGAGCAGAGCAAGGCGGTCGCGGCGGGGCAGGGCTGGGCTGCGCGATTCGGGTCAAAGGCGCGGGTCGACCGGCTCGGTCTCGGTGGCCAGAATCGCGAAGACCAGCTCGTGGATGCGCCACAGCGGGGCTCCCTCGGCCAGCCGGTCGAGGGCGGCCAGGCCCAGGCCGTGCTCGCGCAGGGCCAGGTTGCGCTTTCGGCCCAGGTTGCGGTCGCGCAGGCGCGCGAGCTGCTCGGGGCGGGTGTATTCCGGGCCGTAGATGATTCGCAGATACTCCCGGCCCCGGCACTTCACGCCGGGCTGCACGAGGCGGCCCTTGGCGTCGACGGCTGCCAGGCCGGTCCATGGCTTGACGACCATGCCCTCGCCGCCGGCCGCGGTCAGCGTGAGCCACCAGTCGGTGGCTGCGGCTTCGTCGGCGGGGTCGCCCAGCTCGACGACCAGGCGGCGGGTCGGGGTGAACAGAGCGGGGTCGGCCGCCACCAGTCGGTCGGCCAGCGCCAGGTGCCAGTCGTGATCCTTCGTCGCGTAGGAGACGCCGGCGCCGGCCAGCACCGTGAACGGCGCTAGGGTCACGCCGGTCAGGCCGTCGGTCGGCTTGACGTACGCGCGGTAGGCCGCCGAGTACGCGTCGATCTCCGCGGCGCGCAGCTCGAGGCGGTCGCGGAGGGCGGATACGTCCAGCCCGCGGTCGGCCACGCCGTCGAGCACCGCGAGCGCGGCGCGGCCCGCGGCGCCCACCCCGGCGTAGCGCTCCCGGATCAGCCCGTCGGCCTTCGCCGACCAGGGCAGCAGCTCGGCGTCGAGGAGCAGCCAGTCGCTGGCCAGCTCGGTGAACAGCCCGGCCGCGGCGGCACGGACCCGGGCGAGCAGCGGCTCGTCGAGGGCGGCGCCGAAGAATGGGCGGCCGGTGCGGGTCCAGATAGC
>DASWMR010000409.1:0-1865 GCA_036399635.1 Actinoplanes sp.
TTTTCGGTTCTACGGAGATCGCTTCGGCCCAAAAGACTGGCTGGACCGACAATTGCGCGACCAAATCTGGCCGCCACGGCGTCCGCCGCCGCCTCGGCCTCGCGCCAGCCACGCTCCGGCTCACCCAGTGTGAGCTGCCGCGATGTGGTTGCGGCCGGGCTGAGACCCTCGACCCGGACGCCGATGAGGCGGATGTGCTCGCGGGCGCCCAGCACTTCGAAGAGACTCCACGAGATCTCGAAAATCTCCCGTGCCACATCGGTGCTGGTGTGCACGGTGCGAGACCGGTTGACCGTGCGGAAGTCGGCCAGCCGCACCTTGATCGCCACGGTGCGGCCGACGTGGCCGCTCGCCCGCAAGCGCGCACCCACCTTTTCCGCCAGGGCGAGCATGCTGCGGCGTAGCAGGGCCTGATCGGCGACGTCGATGTCGAAGGTCATTTCGGCGCCGACCGACTTCTCCTCGCGCTCCGGGCTGACCGGGCGCGGGTCGCGGCCCCAGGACAGCTCGTGCAGGTGGACGGCGGCCGCGTCGCCGAGCGCGCCGCGCAACATGCCGAGCGGCGCCTGCGCGATGTCGGCGACCGTGCCGAGCCCGAGCCGGCGCAGCGTTTCGGCGGCCCGCTCGCCCACCCCCCAGAGCGCGTCGACCGGCAGCGGATGCAGGAAGTCGAGGACCAGCGCGGCCGGCACCACCAGCAGGCCGTCGGGCTTGGCCCGGGTGGAGCCGAGCTTGGCCACGAACTTGGTCGACGCCACCCCGACCGAGCAGGTGAGCTGCTGCTCGGCGACGATCCGGGCGCGGATCTGCCGGGCCATGTCGACCGGCCGGCCGAGCAGCCGCTGGGCACCTGTCACGTCGAGGAAGGCCTCGTCGGACGAAAGCGGCTCGACCAGCGGGGTCACGTCGCGGAAGATGCCCATCACCGCCTCGGACGCGGCCGCGATCGCCGGGCCCTCGACCGGCAGGAAGATCGCCTGAGGGCAGAGCGCCCGGGCGCGGGCGGTCGGCATCGCGCTGCGCACACCGAACCGCCGGGCCTCGTAGCTGGCCGAGCTGACCACGCCGCGCGGCCCGACGCCGCCCACGACGACCGGCTTGCCGCGCAGCTCGGGGCGGGCCCGGACGGCGACCGAGGCGAAGAACGCATCCATGTCGACGTGCAGGATCGTGCAGCCCGCGTCGTCGGCGCCCGGCCCGAAACGCGGGTCGCGACCCCTCGGCACCGTCTGGCTGCGTCCCATGCCAGGGAGGCTAGCCCGACCCCCCGACAAAATCGGGAGAGTGGGCGATGAGCAGGGGCACCAGCATCTCGGCGGCGGTCACCGAGCCGTGGTAGGCGACCAGGGACCCCACCGCCGGCGGCTCCCACCCGCCGGCCAGGGAGATCACCCGGTCCAGGCAGATCACCACGAGATCACCGATCCGGTCACGGTGCCCGGCCGGCACCGCACCGAACAGACCGTCGTCGATCGCCTCCTCGCGGGTCAGCACCCGGGCGGCCGCGCCGAAGTGGTGCTGCCAGGCGACGTACACGTCGTCGCGGGCGCCGTCCGCGCAGTAGAGATAGCGGACCCGCGGCTCACCGGCCACTCCGGTCACACCCTCTTGCAGAGCCGGAATGTCTGCCATGTCAAAACGTGCGCCTGCCGGCACGTTCAGCTGCCCATGATCGGCCACGACCAGCAGCGCCGACCCCGGCGGCAGGCCGTGCACAATCCGGTCGAGCAGTTTGTCCACCCCGCGGGCCGCCTCCCGCCAGCTCGCCGAGTCGACGCCATCCTCGTGGCCGGTCTTGTCGAGATCCGGGTGGTAGCCGTAGACCAGCGCCGGCCCGTCCGCGGCGAGCGCCTCGAGCATCCGCT
>DASWMR010000410.1:0-1969 GCA_036399635.1 Actinoplanes sp.
ATGCTCGAGCACGCCCGCAACCGGGTCCCCGACGGCGAATTCCACCTGGCCGGCCTGGAGCGGCTCCCGCTGCCCGCCGACCACGTCGACCTAGCCGTGTGCGGCCTGGCCCTGGTCCACCTGACCGACCTGCGGCCGGCGTTCGCCGAGCTGGCCCGGGTGCTGCGCCCCGGCGGCCACCTGGTGGTCACCGACGTCCACCGCGACATCGTGGAGCTCGGCTCGGTGCCGCACGTCCGAACAGCCGACGGCGACCCGCGGCTCCTCCCGCAGCACCCGCACCGGATCAGCGACTACCTCGGCGCCGCCCTGCCGCAGGGTCTCGAGCTGCGCCGCTGCGAGGAGCCGCGGCCCAAGACCTCCGGCGCGGCACCGGCAGACGAGCCGCTCGCGCTCGGCCCGCCCAGCCCGTGGGACACCTGGCCGTGGTCGCTGATGGCCATGACACCGGCGGCCACCCGCGCGGCCTGGGGCGGCGCGCCGGGCGTGCTGCTGCTGCACTTCCAGAAGCGAGCGATCACCGGCTGAGCCCACCTCCGGCTTCCTCGAGGAAGGGGCACAGCTCGCCGATCTTGACCAGCAGCCGCCTGCCGACCGCCTCGGTGAAGGAGCCGTGCCGGCCAGTTTCGCCGGTGACCATGGCGTTGGTCCCGGCGCCGCCGACGTGGGCGGCCCCTGCGGACCTTGTCGATCCAAGCACGGTAACCGGGTCCGGCTCCACCGGGAGGACCCGCTCGGCGTTTGCGGTGAACGCGGCCGCGACGACCAGCCAGGACACCTCGTAGTCACGGGCGGTCTGCACGATCGTGCGGTTCGCGTCGGCCACCGCGGCCCCGGCGGCCTGGCGCAAGCTGGCGGTCAGCCGGGCCCGCGCCGGGACCTGGGGCACCTCGTGGCCCGCCACGAACCCCGCTCAACTTCGAAGAGCCTGCATTTTCCGCCATGAGCGCGCGTTGTCGGCGGCTCAGGAACCGTTGCTGTCGGAGAACCCGAACCGCTACGGCTGTTGCTTCAGCAAGTTGAGCAGTCGCCGCGCCTGACACTCGGCCGCGCCCGGCGGGTTGCGGGCCACGGCGGGTCCTCCGGGCAGTAGCAGTCGTAACCAGAACATGGCCCACACACGCCGCGCTGCGAGGAATCGGTCTCCGGCAACGGTGAAGCGATCACATAGCTCGCCGATGCCGATATGGCGCCACGCCAGGTGCTCAGTCATGATCGCGAGCTCGGTGGCCGGATCAGAGACCCCAGAGTCTTCGAAGTCCACAATCCGCACCCGTCGACCGTCCCACAGGTAGTTGGACAGGTTGGGATCACGATGGCCGACCACCGTGATCGCCGGTCGGCGGCGCAACTGGTCGGGGTCGGGCCCGTTCCACCAGTGCACCGCCGCGTCGAACGCATTCGCGAGAACGCCGGCGGCGGGCCGTGGCCCGGCCGTGAGTCGCCGGGCAAAGTGGAGGTCGTCGGACCATCCACCCAGGTCGGCGTCGTCGTGATGCGGCACGGCCCACAACCGCGTGACGGCGTCGGCGACCGCTGCTGTCTGCGCCGCAGACAACGGACCCGTGAGCGGATCACCGGGCACCCGCAACATGGTGATGGCCGGTGGACAGTCATCGAGCATCGCCTCGACCGGGAGGGGCGCGAGACCAGGTGCATGCTCCTGAACATGCCGCAGCACGGCCCATTCCCGCCGATGCTCACCGCGCGCCCAGGTCTGATATCTCTTCGTAACGAACGCTCCATGGAACGTCAGATGATGGGTGTGCCCCACGCGCCGCAGCCTAACGACCAGCACCCGCCGCTCCACCCGGCAACACCGCCCGCTCCCACGGCGAACGTCGGGCAACCACCAACGAATGGCCCAACCTCCAGCACCGCGCTCACTCAGCGGCAGATGAGGATGTCAGCGAATTCGGCCACCTTCGGTGACCAGCTACTGGCCGGTTTCCCAATCCGACGGACCATT